>JAKFDL010000031.1:0-33622 GCA_036676175.1 Methylotenera sp.
CAATTTCAGCACGCGTCGGGTAAGGCACCAATTTGTTGCCTTTAAGCTTGCCGCGTACCCGCTTATTCTTAAGCTCGGGGTAGGCTTCACCCAAATCGACCGTGATTAAATCTGCAGGCTGCTTGTAAAGTGGATACGGATATTGGCTAGATTTACTACGGCTGCCTTTCAGCAAAGGTTCGTAGTAACCGGTAATCAAGCCGATACTGCTGCCATCCGCATTGGCAGTGCTATACACATTAAAGTACTGCATAAAATAGGCTTGCACTGTTTGCCTATTAGGCTTATTCAGCGTGCTGGCAACGTTGCATGCAGCTTGCCAAGGTTGTTGATCGCCCTGCGCTTTATTCTTTAAGGTGCTACAACTCAGTAACCAAGCTGGCCAAGCAGCACTGATATCGTCCTCAGTAAACCCATCAACGTCTTCCCATTGCACAGGCTTTAGTAATGCATAATCTGGCTGCTTGATTGTCGCTACCGGCGGTGAGCTTTGTTGCACACAATCGCATTTTGGCACACTGCTTTGCGTTGCAGATTTTACGTTAGCTTTGCTGCATGACACAGAAAGCAATGCAATTAAAATGGGAAGATAAATTTTCAAAATATTGGATTAGATATCTAATTCAGTACTTTAGGCACAGCCAATGTAAATGGTTCAATCACCGCATCGAAAAACGTCCCATCTTCTGCCGCTATTTTATAGCTACCACGCATGGCCCCCACTGGTGTGGCAAGTAAGGTACCACTGGTGTACTCAAAGAACTGACCGGGTGCCAACAAAGGCTGCGCACCCACCACACCCAAGCCCTTAACCTCTTGCACATGGTTGTTAGCATCGGTAATCAGCCAATGACGGCTAATCAGCTGTGCTGCGATATTGCCGATATTGCTAATCTTCGCCGTGTAGGCAAACGCATACTTGTTTTCTTCTGGATTAGATTGATCTGGCAAATATGCAGTTTGCACACTCACTTTAAATGCATATTTTTTACTGTCCACCATGTTAATTTATCATGACGCTGTGATTAAACCAGCGGTTGGAGAGCTAGGGCTGGCAGAGTATAGTTTTTTCGGCATACGGCCTGCCAAAAAGGACGCGCGTCCAGCTTCTACAGCCATTTTCATGGCAGATGCCATTAATACAGGATTTTGTGCAGACGCTATAGCGGTATTCATTAAAATACCTGCACAACCCAGTTCCATGGCAATCGCTGCATCACTGGCGGTGCCGACGCCTGCATCCACCAATACCGGAACTTTCGCATTTTCGATAATGATCTGCAAATTCCATGGGTTTAAAATACCCATACCAGAACCAATCAGTGAAGCCAGCGGCATGACTGCGCAGCAACCAATGTCTTCAAGCTGCTTGGCGATAATCGGGTCGTCCGAGGTATAAACCATCACATCAAAACCATCTTTTACTAAGACCTTAGCTGCCGCAATGGTTTCAATCACATTCGGATACAAGGTTTTTGGGTCGCCCAGAACTTCAAGCTTCACCAGTTTGTGGCCATCTAATAATTCACGCGCCAGTCTCAAGGTACGTACTGCCTCATCTGCAGAATAGCAGCCTGCAGTATTGGGCAGATAAGTGTACTCCTCTGGGGGCAAGCAATCCAGCAAGGATGGCTCACCCGCATGTTGGCCGATATTAGTGCGGCGGATTGCGACAGTCACTATCTGTGCACCGCTGGCATCAATAGCAGCTCGTGTTTCGGCAAAGTCTTTATATTTACCCGTGCCTACCAATAAGCGCGATTGATAGGCCTTACCAGCAATAATTAATTCGTCATTCATATTATTTTCCGTACCACTTATCCACCGCCCACGGCACCCACTATTTCTAATTTATCACCATCGCGCAAAGTCACAGCATCAAACTGGCTGCGGGGCACAATCTCACCATTCTGCTCAATCGCCAAACGCTTACCAGTTAAATTTAATGTCACTACTAGCGCAGAAATGGTCACATTTTCGCTATCTAACTGCTTTAAATTGCCATTAATAAAAATTTGCATAAGATTGATTTTACTGGAAAGCCTTATTCGACGGTAGATTTTAACGATTTAAGTTAATTTTTTGTTTTCAATCAATATGGTATAGAGCTTGCTTAAACCTAATTGTACTTATATTTTTTGTGTAATCCGCAACAAAATCTGTACGCTGAGCATAAAAAAGTAATGATTTTAATGATTTATTAATCAAACTTAAGTAACGATTGAATTTTTTTGATAGATTACATACCAAGCTACAGGAACACAATTCCTATAGATTTTAACTCCCAAAAGGAAAATATGATGCAAGCTGCAAATGTAAAACAAGTTTCAAAAACTCAACTGGCGAATCAAGCCTTTCATCAGGCTTCGATTAAGAAATCGCAAAAACAAGATGTAAAACTTGAAGTAGTCGCTGAACCAACTAAAGCACCAAGTTTTAATCGATTTTTAGAAGCATATGGTGACTGTGTTTAAGTATTAAAAAAACTAGCTTGAAAAAGCTAGGCTTTAATAAAGTTAAGTTTCAAAATTAGATTTAAGTAAAAAGTGGGTAGCGCTTGTTAATTCTAAGCTACGCTAGCCCACATTTAATTTTTTACTCTTTTATATCTGTTACTCAATTTACTTCTGTTACTCAATTTCTAGTTGCGGGCGACCTGCTTCTGGCCAATCCAAATGGTAGAACTGGCCTCGTGGTTGATCTTTACGTTCATAAGTATGGGCACCAAAATAATCACGCTGTGCTTGCAATAAGTTTGCCGGCAAATCTGCACTGCGGTAACCATCGTAATACGCCAACGCTGCACTAAAGCCCTGGGCTGGAATGCCGTTAGTCACGGCTAAAGCAATCACTTTGCGCCAGCCAGCTTGGCCTTCGTTCATCGCGTTAGTAAAGTACGGATCTAACATCAAGTTTTTAAGACGAGAGTTAATGGCATAGGCCATGGTAATTTTTTGCAAGAAGCGTGCGCGGATGATACAACCACCGCGCCAAATTTGCGCAATTTCGCCAAAGTTCAATTTCCAGTTGTAAGCCACTTGCGCTTTATCAATCAATTGGAAACCTTGCGCATAAGCACAGATTTTTGAGCAATACAGTGCGTTTTTAATCGCTTCAATAATCGCTGCTTTGTCGGTTTCTTTAACCAGCACAGGGCCTTTTAAGATTTTGCTGGCTTCAACACGCTCTTCTTTTAAGCTTGAAAGTGCACGTGCATAAACCGCTGCAGCAATCGCGTTAGCTGGTGCGCCTAATTCAAGCGCATTCGCTGCTGTCCACTGACCAGTCCCCTTTTGACCTGCAGTATCTAAAATTTGGTCAACCAAGAAGCCTTTAGACATCGGGTCTTTTTGCTGCAGGATATCCGCGGTAATCTCAATCAAGAAGCTTGAGAGTTCACCTTTATTCCACTCGGCAAATACTTTACCTATTTCATCTGCAGGCATGCCTAACAGGTTTTTCATCAACCAGTAAGCTTCGCAAATCAATTGCATATCGATATATTCAATACCGTTGTGCACCATTTTCACATAGTGACCAGCACCATCTGGGCCGATATATTCAGCACATGAGAAACCGCCTTGCACTGGTTTACCAGGCTTGCCGCCTTCCATTGGTTCGCCAGTCACCGGATCCACTTTAGCTGCAATGTCGCGCCAAATAGGCTCTAAGCTTGCCCATGCTTTGCGTGTGCCGGATGGCATAAGAGAAGGGCCAAAACGTGCACCGGTTTCACCGCCAGATACGCCAGAGCCAATAAAATCGATACCTTTTACGGCCAACTCTTTTTCACGGCGAATCGTGTCTGTCCACAATGAATTGCCGCCATCAATAATAATGTCGCCTTGCTCTAAAAATGGCAACAATGCGTTAATCGTAACGTCTGTCGCGCTACCAGCCTTAACCAGCAAAATAATCTTGCGGGGGCGTTTGATGCTCAGCACAAAAGAGGCTAAATCAGCATGTCCAACCACGTTGGCATGCGATGGCTCATTGGCCTTGCACTCTTTAATAAAGTTGGTCATTTTTTTAGGGTCACGGTTGTATACCGCAATGGTATAGCCATGGTCGGCAATATTTAAGGCCAAGTTCTGGCCCATCACAGCTAGGCCAACAAGGCCAATATCAGCGTTTTTTGTGGTCATTTTGTTCTCTATTAAGGTTCTCTTAAATGGGTAATTTAAATAAATTTGAGATACTTGCTTGTGGCTAGCACCTCTTTTTATTGCTTTAGGATGTTGCTACTGTTTACTACTTTGTTGACTGCTACTACGGTTAAAACTAAATTTTAATGTCAATGCATTGCTACAAAGTTCTAGCGAACATTTGCAAGGTCATTTGGTAACCCAAGCTTGCCAGCTCGGCATCGTAGCGCGAATCTTCGTCACGCATAAAGGCATGCTGGGCGTTAAACTCATGCCAAGTGTAATTTAAATTAGCCGCTGCCAATTTTTGATGCACCAATGTGCGGCCCGCCGCAGGAATATGATTATCTTGCTTGCCCCAAATCATCATCAGCTCACCTTGAATATCGGCAAGCCTTTCCATGCTGTGTTGATTGGGCTGATTCGGGATAGTGTTAATATGCAAATCGGTGGCGTAGAAACAAGCTGTGGCTTTTACCTCAGGCTGCAAAGCGGCACGAAACGCCAGATGCCCTCCAATGCAAAATCCCATCGCTCCCAAATTACCGCTGTACCATTCTTGTGTGTTTAAATAATCAATCATGGCGCGATTATCCGTATCGTAGCCCTGCACATCTTTGGCGGCTTTGTCAGCATTCCCTTTTTCACGCCCTGCATCGTCATAACCCAGCACTGTACCAATCGGATTAAGTTCATGAAACACCTCTGGCACCAGTACCGCGTAGCCGTGCCCAGCCATGAAAGCCGCAGCGCGTGCAATTGGTCCCGTTTGCTGAAAAATCTCAGAGTAAAACAAAATAGCTGGTACTTTTTTGTTGTGAGTCGGCTTGTGAATATAAGTACGCATCACACCTGTAGGCGTGCTGATATCGGCAACTTGCGAGTGAACTAACATATAGGGTTAAAATCTATGATTTGCAAAGGCGTTATTTTACTAGCTTTGGGAGTAATGTTACACAATTAATCCATTAATTTTTAGAATATTGTTGTATGCTTGAAATTAGCATCTCTATCATTAAAAAAGTGAGTGTGGCATGCGAATATTACTCAGCTATTTAGGGTTTATCTTTTTAGGGATTGCCTTGCCCTTGGTATTTGCCCAGGCAGTTGCAGCTGAATCCGTCGCGGACTTAGCATTTAAATTAAAGGGCTCAGTCACTAAAGTGCATGTCACCACGCAATCTGGGGGGCATGGCGTGGGCACTGGTGTTGTAGTCGGCAAGGATTTGGTTGCTACAAATTGCCATGTATTGGCTAATGCACGTGGCGTAAAAATTACCAAGTTTGGCGAAAGCTATACACCTGAGGCCATGCGTGCCGATTGGAAGCACGACTTATGCATTTTGCGCTTTCAATTTCTGGAATTAAAGCCTGTGGAATTGGGTGATTCTGAAAACTTAAAATACGAACAGCCGATTTTTTCTATCGGCTTCCCAGGTGGGCCGCCAAAACCACAATCCACCATGGGGAAAATTAAAGCCTTGTATCCGCTTGATGATAGTCAAGTGGTGCGCACAGATGCCTCGTTTGTGATGGGTGCCAGTGGCAGCCCCGTATTTGATAATGAGGGGAAACTCGTTGCGATTAGTACCTTTAAAAGCCCGGGTCGCGGTGCGTATTTTTACAATGTACCGGTTAAATGGGTAAAAGCCCTGCTAGATGCCCCAGAAACAGGTTCGCTTGCATCGGGCGGTACACCATTTTGGGATGCGCCAGACACTGAGCGGCCGTTTTTTATGCGCGTGGTATTGCCATACCAAAATGACAAATGGGATGAACTGAAAGTGGTGGCGCAAGCCTGGTTAGTAAAAGAACCCACTAGCCCAGAAGCCTTATTCTACGCAGGCGTGGCTGAAGAGCGTTTGGGCAATGCCAATCAAGCCTATGCCTATTTTGACCAAGTATTAGCCTTGCAGCCGCAGCACCCCGCAACCCTAATGGAACTTGGCTTGATAGCCAACCGTGCTGGCAAAACGGATGTGGTAGAAAAAACGCGTGTTGCCCTAAAAGCGATTGACTTGGATCTGGATGAAGAGTTTAGCCAAGCATTAAAAAAATAGCGATTTGACCTGCCTCAAGCGTGCACTAGTTGCTTAAATCCACCGTAAGCCATGCGCTTACAATCAAAAATCTGATTGGACGAATCCATCATTTCATTCATGCGCGGGTCTGCAAATATTCTGGCGTTAGCGGCGTCGCGTGCCTCACGAGAAGCAAACACTACCCATGAAAATATCACCGTCTCATCCGCTTTCACATTGGCCAGTTGCGGAAACGACATCACATCTTTTACATCCATATCGTCGCCTATGCATTCCCAGTAATCCAAGGCACCCTGCTCTTTCCAAATCTTTGCAGCCTTCTCAGCCACCAAACGATAGTCTTCAATGCGCGAGTTGGGTACAGGAATTACAAAGCCATCAACATAGCGATTCATATTCTTCTCCTATCTAGAAGTTTTAACCCGGCTTAGTAATCTGGTGCGCGACCGGTAGAATAGCCCTGCGGCACATCATTTTGCCATTCACCACAATCGTTACAGAGATGGTCATGCATGGTCGGGCTTAACGTGAGGTTTGTACTATTGCAAAACTTACAGTTCGTTGGATGAACTGCGACAGTTTTGTGATGTGCCTCATGGTGCTCTGTGGCCACTTTGCTACTGCCTAAGCCATATTTATTATCTGGCATTTTAAACTCCAAATTTGCCTAGAAATTGACATCTTACAATTTAAATCTACGCTCATTTTTAGTTAAAAACAAGCATTTTTCAACAATGCGCAGCGCGCGTCAGCCTATCTAAAATAGCCAGCCATTCGGTCGCATTGGGCGGTGCTTCTATCAGTAGTTTTTCTGTGTGTAACGCATCCATTTGATGCAGAGTATCGTACAGCTTCTGCGCCACATCAGTGGCGTTATTATTTAACTCAAAATAAGTACAATTTGGTAACACACCAGGGCCCAGTAGCAGTGCGGCTGTACTGGCGTTGGCATGTGAAATCAAATCTGCGCGTGAACTAAATAATTGGATTGGTGTGCGCGGCGAATAGTGTAACGCATGTTGTCCTGGCACCTTGATTGCCTGTGCAGCCTTAGTAGCAGGCACGCCAGCAACTGCCTGAATATTGGCTTCTAACAACATGCCCAAACGTAAAAGTTGCCAGTTATCACCCTTTACAGCAACAATGGTAGATTCTATTCCCACCTCACATGCGCCGCCATCTAACACTGCTATGGCATCACCCAAACTGGCTGCCACATGCGCCGCTGTAGTAGGACTAAGCTGGGTAAATTTATTGGCCGACGGCGCAGCCAGGGCCAAGCCACTTTGTTTTAGTAGCTGCAACGTCAGTGAGTGATTCGGTACCCGCAAAGCGACAGTAGGATTGCTGCCACGCAAAATATTGGAAACATGCGGCTTGGCTGGCAACACCAAAGTAAACGGTCCAGGCCAAAATGCGCTAGCGAGTTTTTGTGCCAGTGGCGCGAACTCTGCGGCCCAATCATAGACTTGACTGGCATCGGCAATGTGCACAATCAGCGGGTTATCAGCAGGCCGCTGTTTAATCGCATAAACATGACGCAAAGCTGCATCATTGCTGGCGTCTGCCGCCAGACCGTAAACCGTCTCGGTTGGAATCGCCACTACCTCACCATTTTGCAGCCTGGCAATCGCCTCGTCTAAATTAACCTGCATATTCACTCAACTAAACTAAAACACTATTTTACTACTGATGCTTGCCATACGCTAAAATACGTCCTCTTAAACAAGGAATGTATATGAAGCAAGTTGCTGTTAGCCAAATTACCGTAGAAAAAACCCCTAGCCAAACTAAATTAAATGCATTAAACGTGACAAAATGGCCTACCTGGAAGAAAGAAGTTTCAACGTTTGATTGGAGCTTTCCTGAGCAAGAGATTGCCTATATTTTAGAGGGTAGTTGCATCATCACTCCAACCGGTGGCTTACCTGTCAGCTTTGGCAAGGGCGATTTGGTGTCTTTCCCCGCAGGTTTAAAAGCCAGCTGGCAAGTACTGGAGCCATTACATAAACATTATCAGCTAGATGGCAATATTGTGACGCAAACCTTGAAGCGCATTAAGGCGGCATTAAAGCTGTAAGCTTAGTTTAAGCTGCTTTTCTAAAGGTCAGGTTAATGCGGCAGGCTCCAAAAACCGCATGACCATTGGTTTGTATATTTGTGGTCTGCAGAGGCATGATTCCGTGATAGTTTAAACGTGATTTACCGCCCCATACCACCACATCACCGTGTTGCAATAAAATCTTAATAGGTTTGTCTGAACGTTTTGCTCCACCGAATAAAAATGTGGCAGGTATCCCCAATGACACTGAAACGATGGGCTGGTTAAAATCTTGCTCATCTTTATCCTGATGCAAGCTCATCCGCGCAGCAGACTGATATTGGTTAATTAGGCAGGCATCCGGCACAAAATCGGCATAACCCGCTTGTGCAGCGGCGGTGCTTGCCAGCGCTTGAAAACTTGCAGGCATGGGCTGCCAAGGCAGTCCGGTACTCGGGTCTAACGCACAATAACGATAACCCTTTTTGTCTGAAATCCAACCTAATGCGCCACAATTGGTCATGGCAACTGACATGGTAAAGCCACCGGGCGTTGCCATATGGCGTAAAGGCGAGCTTTCTAAGATGCGACTTAAATCGGCCAGCAATACTGCTTCATTTTTGTTCTGTTGAACAAAATGGCGCAACAACATCGCACCATCGGTGATATGCAGATACTGCCCGCCTGGGCTGCTGAATAAATCGTTTTCGAATAAATCCATTTATAATGCTGCTGTATGTCTAATTACCCAGAATCTAACCATGCAGTTTACGCCGAAGCGATTCAATTTTTAAACAATATTGATGCAGATTGGGCGCAACTAATCAACACGGTAGGCGCATGCACGCTGACTGCAGAAACTGAACTTAGTCCTTATCAAGCTTTAGTAAAAGCGGTAGCTTATCAACAATTGCATGGCAAAGCGGGCAATGCCATTTTTGCTAGGTTTAAAACCCATTTTTCTGGCTTCCCTAGCCCTGAGCAACTGGCAGCAGCGCAATTTGACGATTTACGTGCCTGCGGTTTTTCTGGCAGAAAAATAGAAACCATACAAGGCATTGCATTGGCCAGTTTAAATGGACTCGTGCCATCGCGCAAAAACGCTGACACCATGAGTAACGAAGCACTGATTGAACGCTTGATCACGTTAAAAGGTATCGGCCAATGGACGGTGGAAATGATGCTGATTTTTACATTAGGCCGCCTGGATGTTTTGCCTGTGGATGACTTTGCAGTCGTAGCGGGTTATACACGTCTTAAAAAGTTAAACATTGCGCCAAAACCAAAACAATTGGCCGAGATTGGCCAAGCGTGGTCGCCTTATCGCAGTGTAGCTAGTTGGTACTTATGGCGCGTACCACCCCTAGAAAAATAGCTCTGGACTAATCATTACAAAAACATAACTCCAGCATTATTACTAATAAGTTCTCATGAAAAAATTATTCACGCAAAAACATTTTGCCTTACCCAAGTTATTGATATTCCGCATATTCATGGTGCTGGGCTATCAATCCATGACAGTGGCGGTGGGCTGGCACATTTATCAAATTACGCGCGACCCGCTCTCACTAGGACTCATCGGTCTAGCTGAAGTGTTGCCGTATTTTGCCAGCGCACTATTTGCAGGCTATTGCATCGATCATTATTCTCGACGTTGGTTTGGGGTATTAGCAGCCTTATTGCTGTGTCTGGTTGCCCTTGGTTTAACCGCAATTTCTGCTGGCTATATTGTAGGCGACACCGTGTTTTGGATATATGCCAGTATTGGTTTTACTGGCCTAGCACGTGCCTTTATTGCCCCCAGCTACAGTGCACTGATGGCGATTATCGTACCGCGTGATAGCTATGCCAAAGCGGCTGGTATAGGCAGTTCAACTTTCCAAATCGGACTCATTGCCGGACCAGCGATAGGTGGTCTGCTAGTGGGCTTTGCCAGTACGACCGCTTCTTACCTGTTTTCGGCACTGATGTGCATTGGCGCGATGCTGGCACTGTTATCTTTGCGGATAAAACAGCCACCGTCTGCTGAAACAGCCCCAGTATTTGCCAGTATTGGACAAGGTTTAAAGTTTGTGTGGAATAACCAGATTTTGTTTGGTGCGCAAATGCTGGATATGTTTGCTGTGCTACTGGGCGGGGCAGTAGCTATGTTGCCCGCATTTATTCACGATATATATCATCTTGGTCCGGAAAGTTTAGGTTTGCTA
Source organism: Methylotenera sp. (assembly GCA_036676175.1). GTDB lineage: Bacteria > Pseudomonadota > Gammaproteobacteria > Burkholderiales > Methylophilaceae > Methylotenera_A. Next base: position 10,436 of record JAKFDL010000031.1, read on the forward strand.
CGTGCCATGCCAGCCATTGGCGCAATGGGTGTGGGCATTTATTTAGTACGCAATCCTATTAATCTACATGCTGGCCGTTATTTGTTGTGGGCGGTAGCTGGCTTTGGCGCGTGCATAATATGCTTTGGCTTGAGCACAAATTATTGGCTCGCTGGTTTATTTTTATTACTCTCTGGCGCATTTGATGGGGTATCAGTGGTGTTGCGCACTACGATTATGCAGTTGGCCACGCCGGATGGTATGCGCGGCCGCGTTTCTGCAATTAATGGCATATTTATTGGCTCGTCGAATGAGTTAGGTGCATTTGAGTCTGGCGTTGCAGCACGTTTAATGGGGTTAGTGCCCTCAGTGATTTTTGGTGGCTTGATGACTATTGGCGTTGTTGCCGCCACGGCTAAACTCAACCCTGCGCTAAAACAGTTAGAACTCGACCAGCTAAAGTAACTTAACTGCCCTGTAAAGTCAGATTGACTGAATAACCTTACAAAGTTTATTTGTAGCTCTTAAGTGTTATAAATACAGAATTTTATGAATAATTTGTATACTATGTAATTAATTGACCATTGGTTGTTTTATATGAAACACGAAAATTTAAAACTGGATAATCAGTTGTGCTTTGCTCTCTATTCTGCCACGCACGCAATTACACGGGTTTACCGCAATGCGCTTGAAAGCACAGGTATTACTTATACCCAATATCTGGTCATGTTGGCGCTATGGGAAAACAATCAATTAATGGTGAAAAATGTCGCTGATAGATTAGATTTAGACTCTGCCAGCCTGACACCGATTTTAAAGCGCTTAGAAGCAGCGGGACTGTTAACCCGGCAGCGCAACAAGTCCGATGAACGCGTAGTAGAAATTTCACTGACAGAAAAAGGCCATGCCTTGCAAGATGAAGTGGCAAACATTCAAAAACGTGTGGCTTGCCAAACGGGCTTATCGACTGATGAATTCGAGCATTTAAAACATTCACTACATACATTGGTTAAGACCATGCATGCTAATGAACCCACCGATATTAAATCAGCAGCCTAACAATTAATATTTGTTACAAATTTTCAGCTTAATTTAAGCTTTGGCGCGTAAATTGGGTCACTCTTACTATAAAGGAGTGGTTCAATGAAAAAATCAATTTACAACTTAACTGCAATTAGCATGTTTACACTCGGCGTTTTTTCTGCCCATGCGTTTGCTGATGATGATTTGCAGGAAATGGAAGCAGTCTCGAAACAGTTCGGATTTATTAGCCTAGAAGAAGCGAAGACTAAAGCGCTAGCTGCTAAAGCGGGCGTGGTTACAGATGCTGATTTGGAAAATCGTAAATTTGGTAAGGGCTGGGATTACGAATTTGAAATCGTCGACAGTGACGGCAAAGAATGGGAAGTGAATATTGATGCTAAGTCAGGTAAGGTGAATGGTATTCACAACGATTGGTTTTAATATTAAATTAGAAAAAGGGCATAGAATTTCTATGCCCTTTTTTTAATCCGTTTTTTTAATCCTGGTTGTTAGAGGCTGCTTGATTAAATTTAACCTCCACTCTCAACCCGCCTAGTGCCGCAGATCTGCCAAAGACCAAGCTGCCGTGATAGCTCTCTACAATATCGTTGACTATAGCTAATCCGAGTCCACTTCCAGGGATTGATTCATCTGCGCGAAAGCCACGGCGCGTCAGTGTATCCAGATCATAAGGTGAAGCACCATCACCATCATCTTCTATAACGAATGAAGTACTTTCTCCGCCGATAATGGTTAAAGATACCCGGTTACGCGACCATTTGCAGGCGTTATCGAGTAAATTACCCAGCATTTCCATCATATCTTCCTTATCACCTAAGAACTGTGCTGCTGCAATAATCTCCCAGGTGATTGAGACCCCTTTTTGTGCATATATCTGCCTTAATGTATCCACCAGCTCGGTGATGCCAACATTCAGATCCACTTGACGCCCAGGGCGCATATCGCCAATTACACGGGCACGCTTTAACTCACGCTCAATAATGTTATTCATCACTGCGGTAGATTCATATATCGATAATTTGGAATCTGAGTCAGTACCTGAACCTAATTTTTCTGCGGTTTGGTTGAGTAACGTTAACCTGGTTTTGAGGCTATGTGCTAAGTTGCCTAGGGACTCTCTAGAACGCTGATATTTTTTATCCATTGCGGATAGTAATCGGTTGATTTGTTCAATCAGCGGGGTTATTTCTAGCGGTGCCTTCAAGTCCAGATGGCTTAGCTCACCGCGCTCTAATTTCACTATATTTTCTTGTATTAATTGCAAAGGCTTTAAGGCACTTAAGATCATGCGTCGTTGCACAAACAGGATAGCGCTCAAGCCAATGGCGGAAATGAGGGCATACAACATTTGAAAACGTCGAATATTAGCTTGTAAGGGCTCAATATTTTCGGCCACAGCAATCGTAATGTCATGATTTTGTTTCCTGTAACCATGCAATACCACCAACAGCGGTTGTTGCTCGGGTCCTGTCAGCTTTAATTTTTTTTCTTCTCCCGCAACTAATGGCTGGATATTCAGCGATGAGTCCCACAAGGATCTTGAAATTGACTGTTGTTGTTTAGTCGAGACAATATAGTAGTGGCCAGACAAAGGCCGCTGATAAATGGCGCCCATTCGACCTGTATCTAGAAATAATGTGTCATTTGAAGGGCTGAAATTGACAATAGAAAGTAAGTTTTCGCTTTCGCGCTGCAATCTGTCCACTAATTGGTTTTCAGTTAACGTACTAATCGCATACGTCACCACAACCCATTGCAGGGTCAGAAGTACAACCAAACTCAGCGTCAAGCTCCACGACAATCTGGCTTTTAGTGAGGTCATGAATTAGTACTTTCATTAGTACCGCCAAACACATAGCCTTGACCACGCCTGGTTTTAATGAGCGCTGCGCCAACGATATGGCGCAATCTGTTGACGTAGACTTCAATCACATTGCTGTCTTTGTCTTCGTCATATTCGTAGACATGCTCGGTTAGTCTGGATTTCGATAATACTTGTCCTGGGTGCAGCATAAAGTAGCGTAACAACCTGAACTCTGTGCCTGTGAGTTGATGATACTGTCCATCACTTAGCATCAATTGCTGTTTATCTTCATCAAGGGTGAGGTTATCTATGCTTAAACTGCCAGAGGTAGACCCGATGCTGCGCTTAAGTACAGCGTTAATTCTAGCCAGCAGCTCATCAAATTGGAAAGGTTTGCCAACATAATCATCAGCCCCTGCTTTGAATCCCTCCACTTTTTCTTGCCAGCTGCCTCTAGCTGTTAAAATCACAACCGGTACGTGATTGCCTCCGTCACGCCAGCTTTTGAGAACTTCGAGACCAGATTTTTTAGGTAATCCCAAGTCAAGAATAATTAAATCATAAGGCTCAATATCGCCAAGCGCTTCTGCATCTAAACCGTCTTTGGTTAAGTCGACTGAAAACCCGGCTTTTTTAATGGAGGATTGTAGTTGGGCTCCTAGTGTTGCATCATCTTCTACTAACAGAAGGCGCATGCTTAATCTTCTTCCAGATTAATCAATTGACCAGTTTTGGCATTGAGCTTAATTTCCCAAACAATGCCTTTGTCATCCAACAGCTCGATCTCATAAATATATAGCCTATTTTTTGTTTCAAGTTCTGTTTCTAGTATTTTTCCGGCTTTGATGGTTTTGGCTTTTGTGTGAATTTTTTCCAAAGGCAGTATTTGCCCAGACGACCTGAGTTTACGTGCTGTAGCCTGATCAATATCAGCAGCAAGACTACGCATGGGGATAAACAGGATTAAAAAGCTGAACAACAGCCAAAAAGGCCAGTGGAGTGGATGAAGCCCAGTTTTATTTAATAGATTTTTCATACCAATATTCAAGAGAGCTTTACTGAAGCAATTAGAATAAACTAAGAGGCTTAATTAAATATTAATATTTTAGTTCTTTTGTAGAATTATGAGAGGCGATTGAAGCACCTCTCATTAAAAACCTAGTCGACTGAAAGGCTTTAATGAGAAGTCTGGATTAATGCTACGAGGTTAGGTATTTTTACAATGTTCTGTGACTGACAATATTATTGACAGCCCTGCCGGCTAATATCCATGGGGGTTGCAGGTAGTTATTTAGAGTGGTTTTACCGTGCCACAGCTTGCACCAATCCATTTTCCGTTAATATCTGCGCGCTCGTTCACTGGGTTGCCTTGCGCTTCACCAGTAAAATTAGTTTGCCCAGTAAAAGCCTCTGGGGTTGTAATGGTGCCTTCAGCTGTGCCATTACCGGTAAGATCTGCGCTGGCACAAACAAAGTCTACTTTGTAGTTGTTGCCGCTACGGGTTGCCTTTTTAGAGGTGCAGCCTAATTGTGTATTATAAAAAGAGGGCAGCGTTTTTTGATTTGCCATTTCTTGAGTAATGCAGGTCTGTGAGATTGCCGCGCCATTTTCAACTTGTGGCATTTCCATCCCGTAATCTTTGGCCAAGTCTTTTATACTTTGCATTTGGTCTGGTGGCAGGTGCGGTACCAAACGTAGCAAATCCGAAGTGGTCGTAATTTGCCACAATCCTGGCCGCATATTGTTTTCTGCGTATGCAGTAGCGGCGAATAACGGGGCGATTAAAATAAAGCCATATAAAGTCAAACCTAATTGAATTTTGCGCATTGAATCTCCTCGGCATAGTGTAATGTATGCAATTTGAGGCTAGCTGAGCAAGTTAAGTTCAGCCTAATTTAGGCTGAACTATTAGTGGCTAAGTGTTTAAGCAGATTTTGAGCTATGGTTAAACTTTGGCTGCCTTGAATAAGCGTGTAAATTCCATTTGGTTTTTACTGGAAGTGGTACGGTATTTGGTTTTTAATATCGCTAATGCGTGATCCTGGTTGCCCATTTGATGTTGTGCAAGCACTTCTCCCGCACACAAATGCAACTCTGCATGGACCTGACGCGCAGTTTCATACTCTGGTAGATGGCCATATAAAGTTTTGCCTTCGCCATAAAGCCATTTGCCAATCGCACATACATTATCCTGCGACAACGTGCCAATATCTAGAGGTTCACCGCCGGTGCCATCCATCTCATCCAGCAACTTTTTCTTTAACACATGGTGCGTATCAAGCACGTATTTTAGATCAATGCCTGATAAAGCCAATACCTTTGGTTCAGTTACACTTTTATCCAACCAGCTTAATAACGCCATTTTTATATCCCTTAATGTTGAGCTTTTGAAATAAGAGCAAATGGCGTGCCAAATTCAATTAACTTAGCTAACTTAATGAATTAAAACAATTTTTAAAAAAAAAGAGAAGTACTAATGAGGCGAAGTCTTTATAAGTGCACAAATGAGGTGCATAATTTTGTGGGTAATTGCTTGGTCTAGATAGCAATTTCATCGGTAACTATACATACGCTAAGTAATTTTTGGCCTATGATGTGTATATGCTAGTTTTTTGGCTGGCAGCTTTTGAGGAGAAATAGAATGGCAAAAGGACAGCAACGTAAAAACAAGGAAGTAAAAAAACCCAAGCAAGAAAAGAAGCCAGCCTAAGCTAAATAAAGTAATGCTGCATGACTTTAGCTTAGTTGCAGTCTTTGACGAGATGCTAATAAGCTTTATCGCGCTAAAAATTAGGGTATGCCAATCACCTTGAGATATTCCTCAAGCGTCAGAGTGAGGTTGCTAATCGAGATATTGACCTCATCCAGATGCGTGTTTGAATCAAGGTGTAGTTTCTCTAATAGCGATTTATGTTTTTCAATCGCTTCAATATGCTCTTTAAGTTTGGCGTCTTTCAAATCTTGCTTAGCCATCGTTAATTCTCCATTAAGTTAAGTGTTCACTATAGCACTCGCTAGGAGCGATGGAAACATGAAACATTAACGAAAGGTAAAACGTTTTAGTGTATATTTAGCAAACCAGCAGGCCAATATCCATGCGGCTTGCAGGGCAACAGTTCTAGGTCAAGTTTGACTACAACTTGGTATGTTTAGGCTTATAAAAACCTGAGATGCTAAAAATCTTCGTCTTCAATCGCGTTGATTGAAAAGTAATTTTCTTCGCTAGCTTGATTCAGCTTAGTTACTTCCTCAATAGCCACTTCATAGTTAAGGTATGCATACTCTAATTGGTTTTTTTTGCTGATTACTTGGTAAATAGTCATGTTAGGGCTCCTTTAAGTGAATTAAACCACAAGGAGTAACCAGCATAGTTTAGGCCAGCAAGAGTTTATTGAAATTAATCTATACATTTCAATGAGTTAAATAAAATGTATTGATTTATATATAATCGTATTGATTGGTATTTGTATGAAGCTTCGTCAACACTGTGCAAATATTAACAAATGATGTGAAAATATGTCCCACCGATGGTAGATCTATTTACCTTCTGCCCTGTAAGCCATCATCCATGGGGGCTGCATGGCATACATTTTCAATCAATTGCATCATATATAATAATGATTTAGCATGTAGATTGACGCAATTTTGCATTCATGCCACTATAAATTTTCGGGGAAATTTTTGTTAAAATTAAATTAGCTAAATATTAGACTAAGCTTAACAATTAAATTATCAAAAAATGGCAGATTTATCAGTAACCTATAGCAAAACGCCCAAAGGCTTACGTGCGCGCAGCTCTTTAATTGGCGGTCTTTCTGGCAAGCTAATGAAAGTGCTTTCGTTTATTGATGGCGTATCAAAAGCACAAACCATCTTAACCAAGCATGATGATATTAGTGCGGATAAACTGCTGGATGCCTTAAACAAACTAGAAAACGGGGGCTACATAAAACCAGCCGTTGTAAGTGTTTTTAGTGATGATGACTGGGATTTCGGCGACACCACTAAGCAAATTGTAGTTGAAGAGCTTGCGCTGTCAAAAGCCGCAAAATTGGCACAATCACCAAATAATGATAGTGCACAGTTAGAAGCTGAACGCATTAAGCAACAAGCTGAAAAAGTACAACAGGATGAACAACAGGTTAAGTTGACTCAACAAGCCGTACAGGCCAAAGAGCAAGAAAAGGAAAAAGAAAAAGCAAAAGAGATTGAAAAAGTGCAGCAACAAGAGGCATTGATTAAAGCCATTGAAAAAGCCAAAGCTGAAACAAAAGTACAAGAACAGATGCAGGCTGAGGCTGTCGCGACACAAAAAAACCTTAAGTTAGAGGCATTGGCCAAATTAAAAGCGGTGCAAGAAGCAGCTAAAGCTAAGCAGGCGGATGAAGCTGAAAATGTTGAACAAGCAGGGCTGGCGGCTCTAGAAACAGCCGAAGCAAGCAAACAAGCTTTGGCGCTCGAAGCACAACAAATTGAACTGGAAAAGTCTGCAAAAGCTCAGCTTGCAGCTCAAAAAGTAGCTGAACACAAGGCTGAAAAATTACGTGTTGCTGCAGAACAAGCAGAGATGCGAAAAGCCCGTTTAGCTGAAGAGGCAGAAGCTAAGAAGGCGGCTAAAGAAGCTCTGTTACAACAAAAAATTGCAGCGGCAGAAGCTGAGCAATTACGCCTGATGGCAGAATTTGAGGCACAAACCAAACAGGAAACCCCTGCAACGCAGCAGCCTGCAGATCATACCTTGCCTGCAGATGATGCAGCGCGAGCTGCACTGGTGGCAGAGGCAAAAGCCAAGCTAAAAGCCAAGGCTGAGGCGCGCGCGAAGGCGGCAGAAGAGTTGGCATTGGCAAAAGCTGCCAAAAAACTCAAACAATCATAACGCTTGCCTGTGCAGTAAGCGCACTATTTAAATGAATTCAAACGATTTACAACGTTTAGTTACCATCGCTATGCCTTATGGTAAATATAAAGGTCGCTTACTAGCAGATTTGCCTGGCAATTATTTAAATTGGTTCGCACGCAAGGGCTTTCCAGCAAATGATCTCGGACGCTTGTTACAACTGATGCATGAGATTGACCATAATGGATTAGCAGCTCTACTACTGCCTTTAAGAACTAGCCAGACCCAATAAGTTTAAATACTCACAGTAGTTAGTTATTACTTAACAACTTCCAGCTCTACTTCATTCACAAAGTAAACATGGTCCTCACGGCTTTCGTTTAACATTTGTACTTCTTGTGCTGCGGTTTCTAAACTAAAAAATGCGTAAATTGGATGATTTTGCTCGTCAATAACTTGATAAATAGTCATTTTTTGCCCCTAATCAATCAAATGAATAAATGCTGTGTAACTGTCTTTGATGAAGCAATAATTAGACCAAAGTAATGTGACAATTTTAGGTTGCAAGCGAATGGTAAGGCTGAGTTATGATTCATTGGCTTAAGTGTATTATTTAAGGCACTTTCTAGAAACCATACAAAATGACCGCACCGTGCATGTGCATTAAAATTTACATTTTTGGCATTATTCCATCACTTTAATGCGCCCTCTTTCTGATTCATGAGGATATGAACTAGTGCGACTTAAAAAGAAATTAACCTACAATCGCTGGAAGAGCTAGACCCGGTGAAGCAAGACGCGCAAAATGCAGAATAATATTTATTTCTATAGGTAATACGTATGAAGGGGATTTTTGCAATTTTGGTGCCGGTGCTGGCATTGGTGGGCTTGATGATGTATGCAGACAAAATGGCACCCGACGACCAAAAACCTTACCAGTTATCTGAACTGGCTAAAGTCGGTAACGAATGCGAGCTGATTTCAGAAAAGGCCGCCATGAAGTTGCCAGAAGGCTTGGAGTTTCAGCGTTTAGAAAAAGCAGGCCGCCAAGCCCGTGTGCTAGAGAACTGCATGCGCGATCGAGGCTACATGGAAAACCCAAGCTGGACACTGTTTGCCAAGCTACAGGCGGAGCAAGAGGCCAAAGCCGGCAAAGTGAGTGTGGGCGAGGCCTATGAAAGCCTGCGCCGCAAATACATGCTCATTTACCAGGCAGAAAAAGCTGAGCCAACTTATTGGATATTAACTAAAAAATAAGTTTTTCATATCCTCCCTGCAGGCTAATAACGGTGTGGCTTGCAAGCAAAACTTAAATTCTATTTCGTTATATAGTTTAATCTACATATATCATTCTGTATTCCCAATTGACCTTGCCTTAGCATGCGAGTAAATTTAGCTTACTGAGTAGTGTTTTAAGCATGCTAGGAGCATGTGGCCTAATGATTTTTAGTTTAAAAGTTTTGTAACATAACCAATCGCAATGGATTTATCCGCTATTTACAGCAAAACTCCTAAAGGCCTGCGTGCACGCGCCTCGCTCATAGGTGGGCTTTCGTCGCACTTAATGAAAGTGCTAACCCACGTCGATGGCAGTTCTAAAGCTGAAACTATCCTCCTAAAATTTGACAAACTTACACCGCAACAGCTGGGTGCCGATTTGGTGCGGCTAGAAAAAGAAGGTTATATTCGCCTTGCCACCGTCACTTCTGCTACAGATGACAGCTGGGCGCTGACGATTAACTTTGAGCCGATGGTGGTTGAAGAGTATCAAAGCGAAGAGGAGCTTGAAATATTAGCTCAAGCTCAAGCTCAAGCTGCGGAACAAGCACGTCAGAAAGAGCAGGAGCGAGCTGAGCAACAAGCTAAACAAGAAGAAGAGCGTCGCCTTGCTGAACAAGAAAAAGTCGATAAAAAGGCACAAAAACTACGCGAAAAAGAAAAAACAAAAGCGGAGACTAAAGTCAAAGCGCAGCTAGAGCAAGAACGGCTGGCGCAACAAGCGCAAGAAAAACAACGCCAAGAAATAGAGCGTATGGCGCGTGAGACTGCTAAAAAAGAGGCTGAAGCAGAGGCAAAGTTAAAAGCCAAACAGGAAGCAGAAAGAGCCGAGCAACAACAGCAAGCAGCTGAGCGTGCTGCTAAATTAGCAGAAGAAGCGCGGCTTAAAGCAGAGTTAAAGGCACGTGAAATTGCAGAGAAAGCAGAAGCAGAGGCAGAAGCCGCCGCTAAAGAAAATGCCAAGCGCGAAATAGAACGCATTTCTCGCGAAGCGGAGGAAACACAAAGAAAGTCCGATGCAGAAGTCAAAGCTAAACAAGAAAATGAGCGCTTGGAAGCGCTAAAGCTAGCCCAAGCAGCGGAAGAAGCTCGCCAGGCAGAACTTAAAGCACAAGCTGAGCATGAAGCGCAGCTAGCGCAAGCAGCTGCTGAACAGGCAAGGGCAGAAGCTGAGGCAGCTGCCGCACAAGCCGCAAAACTAGAGCGTTTAAAACAAGCCGAAAAAGCAGCGCAAGAGGAGGCGCTTAAAGAGAAACTGGCGAAGGAAGAGAAAGCGCGCCTAGAAATCGCCAATGTGCTGCGTAAAGCTGAAGAAGATAGAAAAAATGCAGTGGCACAAGCCAAAGCAGAAAAGTTAGAAGCCAAACGCCAAGCCAAAGCTGAACAAGAGGCTCGTGCACAGGCAGAGCGCAAAGCTAAAGAAGAGGCGAAAGAATTCGCTAAGCAACAAAAATTACAAGCGCAAGCTGAAGAGCAAGCGAAGGTCGAGGCTGCACGTCAAGCGCAGGCCGAAGCTGCGCGTCAAGAGCAGATAGAAGCGGCGCGAATTGCTAAAGAGGCTGAAGCCAAACAGGCGGCAGATGCCTTGGCAGCACAAGCAGAAAACAAACAAGCGCAGCCCTCAACTAAAGATTATGAAGTACAAACCGCCGCAAAAGCAGTGCTTGCACATCTGCTTGCGGATGAACAAGCCAACATCGCAGCCAAACAGAATGCGCGGCTTGAAATGGAACGCATCGGACGTGAAGCAGATCAGATTCGCCAAAAAGCTATGCAACAGCAGAAAGTTTCTGAATCACCAATAACTTTGCCTCAACAGCAATCTGGGGTAGAACCGCATTTTCCAGAAATCGAAAATAGTGAAGCTTACAAATTACAGCAAGATCCAGAAGATTATGATGATGTTGAAACCGCCGAAGAAGCTGCATTTGAAGCTGAAGAACGGGTTGCAGAAGCCGAAATAGTTCAAATTACCACACAGGCGAATGTTGATGTAAATAGCGAGGATATTAGAAATGCAGCTAAGGCCGAAGCAGAAGCTATGGCAAGCGTTCGCGGCAAAATGCATCCTGTTGTATCTGTAAAGAAAATAAAAAAATGGGCAAAAATGTTCGCCAAGGTGTCTCTGATTTATGTGCCTTTACTCATTTTAATAGCCTTGGTACTAGTCAATTTTATTAACTTAAGCGGTCTGGTTAAACCTATTGAGAAAATAGCTAGTGAGAGCATGGGAGTGCCAGTCAATATTAAAAAAGTGCATGCTTCGATTTGGCCGCAGCCACATTTGGTGCTGGAAGATGTGACAGTTGACACTGAAAATCACATTGAAGCTATTCATGTGCAACCAGATACAGCTACTTTGTTCGAAAAAATAAAGGTGGTGCAATCGCTAGTGATCGATGGCTTAAATATCGAACAGGCTAATTTTGGCCAGCCGTTGCAGTGGGTCAGCAATATCAGCAAGGGTGAAAATCTAAAAGTTGAACAGATTAACCTTAAAAATATAACCTTAGCTATCCGCGATTTACAGTTAGAATCGTTTGATGGAAAAGTAACGCTGACCGAAACTGGTGCATTAAACTCAATTGAATTGGTCAGTAGTAATAATGCGCTTTCTGTGACAATTTCACCCCAAGGCAGCGACAATGTAATTGAATTAAAAGCCACTAATTGGCTGTTGCCGTTCAACCAAAAAATAATGTTCAGCGCCTTAAATGCAAAAGGTTTGGCAAGCCAGTCTGGAATCAATTTTAGTCAAATTGAAGGTGAAGTTTTTGGGGGGAATTTGACAGGGCAGGCCAATGTTCAATGGCCAGACGGGGAAAGCCCGTGGCAGAGTACTGGTGCATTTAAGCTTTCAAATGTAAATACTAAAGCGGTATTGAATAGTTTTGATAGTGCAATAGCCGTTGAAGGCAAGCTGGCACTGGATGCCCAATTTTCGGGCTATGCGCGTGAAGCAAGCAAACTAGCGAGCAACACCATCACCGATGCAAATTTTGATGTGCGTCAGGGCAGTATCAAAGGTATACAGCTTACGCGAGGAGTTTTAAGCCCAGGCAAGCAATCGCTCGCAGGAGATAACACTCAGTTTGATAAACTCACTGGCAGTGCTAAATTCAATCAGAACCAATATCAATTTGACAAGCTGGTATTAACATCGCCGCAATTCAACGCTAATGGGTTCATTAATATTAGCGCCAATCAAATGTTAACTGGCAGGGTTAATGCCGATCTGGCCACACCGTCACGTCGCTTAAAAGCTAACTTTGGAATTACAGGCCGCGGCGAGGACTTAAAAAGTGATTGAATTGAGTGTGAAAAAAACGCAAGACTATTGTTAATAACATTCGGATGTAATTATTTCATTTGCGTAGTCCTAACCTCAGACACTCAGAATTTTTAATATTACCTTTTCAAAAGTAAAAAAATAGCCTGAATTCTCAGGCTATTTTTACAAGTGCGTAATGTCACTGATGCTAGCGATTTATAGGTTTTATATAGAGTCGCATAATTATCTTTGGTTGAAACTAACTTTCGGCAGGCACCATATCTGGTAAGTCTTCTACTGCTTCATCCTCATACGCTGCGATTTCTTCTAATGGGCTGTTATCGCCGATATCTAAAGGTGTAGTGGCAGCAATCTTTTTAGAAGCACATCCCACAACGAACAACATCATTAAAGCCAATAAAATTTTTTTCATTTATATTCTCCCTAAATCGTTATATTTAATTAATTACTTATTCTGCAGCAGGTGCGTCCAATGGGGGTGGTGCTGGTTCGTCAACGGGTGCAATTTCAGGCAATGCTTCATCAGCAAAAACTACAGTGACATTCAAAGCAGCAATCGCTAACAAAATAGCAAACAAACTTTTCATACTTTCTCCCTGTAAATATTTAGATTTTTATAATAAGTAACGCCGAAACAACAATTTACACCCAGTTAAGGGTGCTTGCAACATAAATAACATGGCTTAATCCAGACAGCTTTCTAGTGCAAATAAATCGGCTATTTTTTCGCGCTGACGCACCACAAAAACCTGATCGCCATCAACGATAACTTCAGGTGCGCGACCGCGTGTATTGTAGTTGCTGGCCATGCTCATACCATAAGCGCCTGCAGACATAATCGCCAGTAAATCCCCCTCTTGCAGGTTTAAGTTTCTATCGTGGCCTAAAAAATCGCCGCTCTCACATACGGGGCCGACGATCTCGTAATTAGTTGTTTCTCCCACGCGTGGAGTGACAGGCAAAATATCGTGATAAGCGTCATATAAAGCGGGTCGCATCAGGTCGTTCATGGCGGCGTTTACAATGGCAAAGTTTTTGGCCTCTGCAGGTTTAATGTACTCTACTTTAGTCAATAAAATACCAGCATTTCCCACCAAGGCGCGACCTGGCTCAAACAGTAGTTTTACGTTTCTATTAGCTAATTTGGCCAAAATAGCTTTGGCATAAGTAGCAAATTCTGGCGGTGTTTCATTTGCATAGGTAATGCCAATGCCGCCGCCTACATCAATGTGGCTAATGTGAATGCCTTTTGCTTCCAGCGCATGCACCAAACCTAAAATTAAATCCAACGCTTCAATAAATGGCGCCAACTCAGTAATTTGCGAGCCAATATGACAATCCACCCCATGCACCGCAATATTGGGCATCGCAGCCGCTTGCTCATAAACTTGAATCGCATCTTTAAACGCCACACCAAATTTATTGTTTTTTAAACCTGTGGAAATATAGGGGTGGGTTTTAGCGTCAACATTGGGATTAACACGTAGCGAAACTGGTGCAATCTTGTCCATGCTTTTTGCTACTTCGTTCAAGCGTTGTAACTCGCTGGCAGATTCCACATTAAAACAAAAAATACCTGCGTTTAAAGCGGCACGCATTTCATCTGCTGTTTTACCAACGCCAGAGAAAACGATTTTTTGCGGATCGCCCCCTGCTGCCAGAACCCGTGCCAATTCGCCCCCAGATACAATATCAAAGCCTGCACCTAGTTTGGCAAATAAATTCAGTATGGCAATGTTGGGGTTGGCTTTTACCGCAAAACACACCAAATGGTCACTGCCGATTAAACCTGCTTTAAAGTCAGTGAAAGCTTTTGTCAAAGCTTGCTTGGAGTACACATAACATGGCGTATTAAATTGCGTAGCTATCGTCGTCAGCGCCACGTTTTCGGCATGCAGCGTGCCATTTTTTATTTCAAACACATTCACAATTTGGTTCGATTCTATATCAACATTTATTGGGCAGGTTGCGGAGGCTCATTAGTATTAGCTTCTGGGTTAGCTTTTATGTCCTCATCTTGCGGTATTGGTTTTTGCGGGTAACGTTGCTCTGGAATATACAGCGGACCCTTGGTGCCGCAAGCCACCAGGGCACCACAGCCTATTAGTGCGAAAGCGCAGACATTAATCACTAAGCGTATATTTTTAAGCATATTAATCTCGCAAAAATTTAGTCGTTATTTTAGCATTGAATGACTGGCAGGGCAGAAAAAGCAAATAGTTTGCACCGCTTATTCTGCAAAATATCCCGATTGTCGGATAGTGCTAGACACCGCCTATTTCAGCTTGGCATGATGAGATTAACCAAAAAAGGATTGCAAAATGAGTATTCAAAAAGTTATGCAAAAAGGGTTTACGCTAATTGAGCTTATGATTGCGGTTGCGATTATTGGCATTTTAGCGGCAATTGCCATACCAAATTACAGTGAATATGTAATACGTGCCAATCGCTCTGCTGCGCAATCAGAAATGATGGATATTGCTAATCGTGAACAACAATTTCTGCTTGCTGATAGAGCTTATGCTGATAAAGCTACATTAGTGGCTAGTGGCTATTCAGTGCCTGCAGATGTGGCTGCAAAATATACTTATACGGTTACCCCTGATAATACGGCGACCCCCCCAACCTACATAATTACCTTTACGCCAATTGTAGGTAGCTCGCAAGCCAGTGATGGTGCCCTGACACTGAATAGTGCAGGGGCCAAAACCCCAATAGCTAAGTGGTAATTATGCAGTTCCCCCCATTTAAATATAATCAAAGTGGCACTACACTGCTTGAGGTGCTAGTTACCATTGCTATCCTTGCCGTCGGTTTGTTAGGATTGGCTGGCTTACAATCGCGTTTACAAGTCTCTGAAATGGAGTCATATCAGCGCGCACAAGCGCTTATTTTGTTGAATGACATGGCTAGCAGAATAACGACAAACCGCTTTAATGCCGCTAGCTATGTTACTTCAAGTCCATTAGGTGCTGGCATGACTTGTCCTACTACCTTGACTACTCCAAAAGATAAAGATGTAAATGAATGGTGTAGCGCGCTGCAAGGATCAGGCGAAACGATAGGAACTAACAACGTGGGCGCTATGATTGGCGGCCGTGGTTGTGTGGAAAGTCTAGGTGGTGGCCAATATATGGTGACTGTTGCTTGGCAAGGCTTAGTACCTATTTCTGCAGCACCAGCAAGTGTTTCCTGTGGTCAAAATAATTACAATAGTGCAGCAGCAGGGGCTGCTTGTGTGAATGATCTTTGTCGCCGGGTTGTAACCACGATTGTTCAAATTGCAACGCTCACATAAATGGCTTATATGAATATTAACAATTCCAAATTAAAAGCCAAATCTCAAAAATTAGCCTATCAAAGAGGGATGAGTTTGATAGAGTTGATGATTGCCGTCACCATTGGCTTAATTATTACAGCCGCACTAGGTGCATTGTTTCTGGGCACCCATCGTACTAATCAAGAAATGGCAAAAGCAAATAGTCAAATTGAGAGTGGCCGTTTTGCAATGCAATTGTTACAAGCCGATATTAGCCATGCAGGATTTTGGGGTGGGTTTGCACCACAGTTTGATGACCTTAGTTTTTCAATTGCGCCAGGAGACGTTCCTAACGCTGTTCCAAACCCATGCTTAGATTATTCCACACCGTGGACAGCGGATAATGTGACCAATTTTATTGGCATTCCCGTTCAGGCTTATGCAACTACGCCGCCCACGGGCACAGGCTGTGTCACTAATTTAGCCACTAATAAAAAAGCAAACACCGACTTGCTTGTATTGCGTCATGCAGAATCTTGTGTACCAGGAGAGACTAATTGCGAAGCAGATACAGCGGGCAAGCTTTATTTTCAATCATCGCAATGTGAGGTCGAACTTTCTGCTTCTGTGAAGGGTGCAACTGCTACAACGATTACTTTGGACGACTTTTCTTCAACTGTGGATGATATTTACGTAAATCGCAGCATCCGTATCATATCTGGTACTGGGGCAGGACAAACGCGCTTGATTAGTGCCTACGATGGTAGCACCAAGATAGCAACGCTGGCCCCAGCTCCAGCTCTTCCTTGGGCAACAATACCGGATGCAGCGACATCAAAGTACACTTTTGGCTTTGGATATTTGTTAGATACTGCTGGGTTTGGTATTTTTCACAAGAGAAACTGTACGACTGTTGCAGACAAGCGCAAATTTATTTCTAACATTTACTACATCCGCGATTATGCGAGAACGGTTGGTGATGGTATACCTACATTGATGATTTCTCAGTTTGATCTTAATGGTGCTACGCTTGCGCACCAGGCTGCGGTGCCGTTGATAGAGAATATTGAAGGTTTTAAAGTGATGTTAGGGATAGATAATATTAGCGATAATGGCACAAACATCATCACCAATGGTGATCCCACTAATTTGTACACTGCGGCCATTAAGTGGCTGGATGATACAAATTTAATCTCGCCTGTCAATCGAGGTGACGGCATACCAGATACGTTTGTCAGTTGTACCGATGCCGTGCCTTGCACGTTTCAGCAATTAAGTCATGTGGTGGCTGTCAAGGTCTTCGTGTTAGCGCGCGCTGAAACAGTCACACCAGGCTATACCGATAGCAAAACTTATACTTTAGGTAGCACGATACTAGGGCCTTTCAATGATGGCTTTAAACGTCATGTTTTTTCTACTACTGTTCGTGTTAATAATGTTTCAGGCAGAAGGGAAACGCCATGAGATTGGTTGCTTCTAAACAGAGCCAGCGCGGCATTACTCTCCTTGTTGGCTTGATTATGCTGATATTGATTACGCTGATGGTAACCAGTGCTTTTACCCTAAGTACGACCAACCTAAAATCAGTGGGTAATATGCAAGCCAAAGATGAAGCGATTGCTGCAGCTAATCAAGCGATTGAACAGGTATTAAGCTCACCTTTTACTACTTCACCTTCGGCTGAGGAAATTAATGTGGATATTAATAATGATGGCACAACAGATTATGTGGCATCTATTGCTATACCTACTTGTGTTCGCGCTTCAATTGAAACTGCCGCCGTTAAAACGAGTGGCACGCTTCCCCTTATGTCCACAGTCAATACCTACAACACTATATGGGATATAGAAGCGACTGTTGAAGACGCTAAAACTGGAGCCAAAACAACAGTGCAAGCTGGTACGCGAGTATTGCTGACAGAATCACAAAAAAACGCTGTATGTATGTAGATAACGAATTGACTGGAAAAATATCATGAAAAAATCACTATTTAAAAAATTACTGATTATTAGTTTATTAACCTTTAATTTATCCGCAATAGCGGAAGATATTGATTTATTTGTTGGGGCTCCGCCTAGTGCAACAGATGTCCCCAATGTGTTGATTATATTAGATAATACGGCTAACTGGGAACAGCCGTTTGATGTCGAAATGGCAGCACTATCGTCAGTTGTGAGTGGATTGCCAGCAAATAAATTCCGCGTTGGTTTAATGGCATTCACTGAAACTGGTGGTGGAAACTCTGGTAACGATGGCGCTTATGTGCGTGCAGCCATACGTTTAATGGATAGCACCAATAAGACAAAATATCAAAATTTAGTCAATGGCTTAGATAAGTCGGCTGATAAATCTAATGGCGGCAAGATTGCTAAGTCTATGGAGGAAGCTTATCTCTATTTTTCTGGCGGAGTACCACATGCGGGTAACAATAAAAACAAAACCGATTACACAGGTAATGTATCAGGAACTGCATCTTCAAATGCTATTTATGCCTTGACTAACAATGCCTTGCCCTCAAAAGCTGGCTCACCTTATTTAAGTCCTGTGGTTGCAAGTTGTGCTAAAAATTATATTATTTATATTAGCAATGGTGCCGCGCAAGATAATAATTCTGATATAACGCAAGCAACAACTGCGTTGACAGCTGCCGGAGGCAGTGCTACAACGATTCCTATTTCACCAAGCGGCTCACAAACTAATGTGGCAGATGAATGGGCGCGCTTTATGAAAAAGAGTAGCCTTGGCATAACCACTTATACGGTGGATATTAACAAAGTGACGACAGGGCAGGGACCGGGCTGGACTGCATTATTAAAAAGCATAGCGGGCGTCAGTAGCGGTAAATATTTTGATGTTACTGATAGTGGATCGCAAATTGCCGATGCGCTGAATGGCATTTTTTCTGAAATTCAATCTGTTAACAGCGTGTTTGCCTCTGTGAGTTTGCCTGTCAGTGTGAACACACAAGGTACATTTTTGAACCAAGTTTATATTGGTATGTTTCGCCCAGATGGAGATTCTTTTCCACGATGGAACGGTAATTTGAAACAATATAAACTTGGCTTTTTAAATAATGTGCTGCAATTGCTTGATGCAGATAATCAAAGTGCAATTTCTTCTGGCGGTACAGGTTTTATTGCGGAATGCGCACGTAGTTTCTGGACGCCGTCCACATTAGATAGTTATTGGGCGTTTAGGCCACAAGGTAATTGTCTGACGACCGCCAATTCAGATGCTTCTAATACCCCAGATGGGAATATTGTAGAAAAAGGTGCGCAGGCATATAAGTTGCGTAGCAGCGCTACCCGTAGTGTAAAAACCTGTTCTACTGCTTCATGTACCGCCTTGGCCAATTTTAATAGCACAACTGCTACCCAGACTTTATTGGGAGCTGCAAGTACAGCAGAACGCGATGCATTGATTAACTGGCAGGTAGGTAAAGATGTAGATGATGAAAACTTAAATGCTATCACTACGACTGAAATACGCTCTTCAGTACACGGTGATGTGGTGCATTCCCGCCCAGTCGCTATCAATCATGGCACTGACACTTTGCCTAAAGTGGTTGTATATTATGGTACTAATGATGGCTTATTGCGTGCAGTAAACGGCAATCGTACTGCAGATATTGGTACTACAACAGCAGGGGCTGAATTATGGAGTTTTGTTGCACCAGAATTCTATCCAAAAATTAAGCGTATTCGTGACAATACTACAACGATTAGCTTTCCTGGACATACCACGGGAACTCCAACGCCGCTGCCTAAAGACTATGGCGTAGATGGCGCAGTGACGGCTCATAAAAGGTCAACTAGTGCTTCGATCTTCGCTTCGATGCGACGTGGCGGGCGAGCTGTATATGCTTTTGATGTACCCGACTCTGATCCAGCAAATCCTACTCTGTTATGGAAAGTAGGCTGCCCTAATGCGAGTAATGATATTGGCTGTACATCGGGCTTTACAGAGTTGGGTCAAACCTGGTCAGCACCGAAAATATTGACAGCCAGCGGCTATTCCTCAGGGCCTATGCTCATTATGGGAGGTGGTTACGATACATGTCATGATGCCGATCCAAACACAGGTTGTAGTGCATCAAGCAAAGGAAATAAGGTATATCTATTAGATGCCACTACTGGTGCGCTGCTTAAAACTTTTACTACAGAGAGCAGCGTGATTGCTGATATAGCTGTGATAGCAGACAGTGCTACCTCACCTGCAAATTACGCCTATGTAGCCGATTTGGGTGGGAATGTTTACCGTATATCAGGTGCTACCGCCAATACACCTATGGGCACTACCGCTCCCAGTAGCTGGACTATGACCAAAATTGCTGCTTTTGGTGGTACAGGTGTAGATAACCGCAAGTTTATGTTTACTCCAGATTGGGTAGAGGATAACGGCACCTATACCTTGTTGCTTGGTTCTGGTGACCGTGAAAAACCTCTTAGCACTTATACATCAGCAGCTGCTGTGCAAAATCGCTTTTACGTATTAAAAGACAGGCCTGCAGATACTGCTTGGCTAACTTCAGAAAGTAGTAATTGTGGTGCTGATGTGATGTGTCATGGCTCATTGGTTGCTATTACAACCAGCGCCACACCGACGTCAACCGCTTTAGCTGCTGCAAAAGGCTGGTATTTGGCATTAATCAGTAGCGAGCAGGTAGTCACAAGTGCGATTACTGTCTTTAACACGGTGACTTTCAGTACCCATCAACCTACACCGCCAGTAAGCGGCGCTTGTACTACATTAGGTACGGCAAGGGTCTACAATCTGGATTACATTAATGGTGCAACAAAAGTTGGATTTGTGCGTGGCGAGACTATTGCAGGGGGCGGTTTGCCACCATCTCCTGTAGCGGGTATGGTCACCTTAGATAATGGGCAAACAGTGCCATTTATTATAGGTGCTAGCCCCACCTCTGCTCTTCAAGGTGGCGATCCACCAGCACCACCTTCTGCAATTAGGCCAAAAAGTAGAGTTTACTGGAATATTAAAAAATGATAAGTACTTTGTTGGCCCAGACTAGTAGGTGTAGTTTGCATCGGGGTACATTAAATCAAAGAACATCACAGGGATTTTCTTTGATTGAATTAATGCTGGCTATTGTGATTTTGGGGATTTTGACTTCGATTGCGATTCCGTCATTTAATGAAACTATTTTAAGCACCAAATTACGATCTTACGCCAATAGTTTCGTCGGTAACGCGTACTTGGCCAGAGCCGAGGCAATAAAGAGTAACGCGCCAGTTACATTATGCGTCTCTTCAGATGGTACAAGCTGCGCAGGGGGCGGATGGGAACAAGGCTGGATTATATTGAGTGGTACTACGGTTGTGCAGCGTCAGCAGGGGCTAACTTCAGGCTATAAGATAACAGAATCTGCTGGATTAACTAGCTTAACCTTTCAGCCTACGGGCATTGGCGCTACACAAGCTACCCTAACCATTTGTCGTGCTACTCCAGAAGCTGGTAGTCAAGAACGTGTAGTGACTATCAGTGCTACAGGTCGACCTTCGGTAAGCAAGACGACGACTGGTACTTGTACTTAATATGGATTTTATCTCGCATTGTAATGAGAATTGTTTTTAGACAATCGATTATCTGTAATAATTTTAGTAGTAATTAACCCGTTAATTATCCCAAACATTAAAGCGGCAACTGCAAAAATAGGGATTAAATAGACCACGCCAGTATGTGGGATAAGCCATAGCCTGACAATAATGAGCTGTCCTGCAATGTGCGCAAATGCGGCAAATATACTTAAGCTGATGGCGCTAAAGTGTTTTTTTGGCAAATCTTGTGCTAAAAATAAAGCCGCTAAGCTCAATAGTGCGCCAGATAAACTTAATACAAAAGTGGGTGATAGAAATTGCCCTAACAATAAACTACTGGCGAATACGCGTAATAAACTCACCCAGGCAGCTGTAGCGAAGCCGTATTCATATAGAACAAATAAAGTCACAATATTGGCAATGCCAGGTTTTACGCCTGGTAATGGGGATGGAATGACTGCTTCTATCATGTGTAAGCCTATCGCCAGCGCTGTGAGTTTGGCGATATGAAAATCTTCTGCGCTGGTTTTAATAGTTAAGCGAGTCATAGTTGTTTTTCGCGCCCATCAATTGCAGGCTGATTTGATTAGGAAGGCAAATGGCCACCTGCCCTGCATGGCTCAGCCAACCTTGATGCACGCAATATTGATTGTTACACGGTGATTTCTTAAATCTAACTTTACCTTGGGCTATGCTGATGAGTGAATCACCCAACGCGCCGTGAATACGCAATTCTCGCGTTTGGTTTAAATCGTAGGTGCCAACGATTTTGTTGCCTTGCCGGATTTTGAGTTTGCTTGCAGGAGAAAAGCTCCAAAACTGTTGAAACATAAAAAATATTGCAATGATGCTAATAAAAATCACCAGCCAATCGCCAGCAAGCGGCTTAATGTGGTGTTTTAACGGCATACTTTTCTGCATCTTTGTCTAACCAGGTTATGCGCTTAGCCATACCTGGGCTGATATATATTTTCTTTTGCGATTCAATCACCAAAAAGTTATCCACATGCATGGCATGGGCTGCTTCTGTACGTTGATCAGCCTTAGCAATGAAAATAGGCTTGGAAACAACATCGGACAATACGCCGGCATTGGCTTGTGGTGGAATGAGCACCGTCACGGCTTGAGTGCCTTCAGATGGATAACCGGTTGAAGGGTCAATAATGTGGCAATATCGCTTACCATCTAGCTTGAAATAACGCTGGTAATCGCCTGAGGTCCCAATGGCCCAGCCGGCTTCTAAATCTACTGCGGCAATGGCACTGGGCTTGCGCGGGTGTTGTATGCCTACTCTCCATGCTTTATCGCCATGTTTGCCTAGTGCAATAATATTGCCACCAATGTTGATTAGTGCATTTTTGACACCTTGTTTGCGTAGGTAAGCCGCAGCAGAATCAAGCGCATAACCTTTGGCGTAGCCGCCAAAATCAACCTGTACTTTTGGATTGTTGCTGAATGCTTGGTTGTTGCCAATTACAATATCCGTCATTTGTGGGTTGGCTTCAAGCAAATTCTTTATTTTTTCCTTGTCTATAGGCGATGGTTTGAACGCGTCGCGATGAAAGCCCCATGCCTCAATAAGCCCACCAATACTGGGGTTGAAAGCGCCTTTAGATTGTATTGAAAGTTTGGTTGCGTCTGAAATCATATTAGCAATATCTGGCTCTATGCTAACGGGTGCTTTACCTTGCGTAAAAGCAGAATTCAGTGACTGTAGCTCGCTTGGGCGCCAAGCGTGTAGGCGATTATGTAATTGTTGAAAATTACTGATAATTGCATTTGAAACAGCTTGAGCTTTGGCCTCGGTTTCGCCATAAATGGTAATGTCTACCAGGGTGCCAAACACGTAACTTTGGGTATTGTATAGCGGCTCTTTAGGAGTGCAGGCAGCCACAAATAACAAGAAAAAAACAAACAGTAAACGCATAAGCGCTACTATAGCGTGGCTTGCGGATTCGCTCTAGCTAAAACCCTTATAAATTAGTTTCGAGTGCCTGTATAAAAGCTTGTGTAGGGTTGCACGGTAAATTTAAAAGTTGGGTTTGAGCAGCAATTTCTACCATGCCAGTAGGGCTGGTCACGTTAATCTCTGTTAAGTAGTCACCAATGACATCAAGCCCAACCAAAAATAAGCCGTT
>JAKFDL010000032.1:0-6598 GCA_036676175.1 Methylotenera sp.
TCCAAATCTGCAATTTTCAGCATCGGCACCCCACTTTGGCGCGTGCCTAAAAACTCACCCGGGCCGCGTAAGTTTAGGTCTGCTTGAGCGATTAAAAAACCATCGTTATTTTCAAAAATAACTTTCAATCGCGCACGCGCAGTCTCTGAGAGTTTATTTTGGTAAAGCAAAATACAAGTACTTTTTGCCGACCCACGCCCCACCCGCCCGCGCAGTTGGTGTAGTTGGCTTAGCCCCATACGCTCCGCATGTTCAATCACCATCAAACTGGCCTTCGGTACATCCACCCCCACTTCTATCACCGTGGTAGCCACCAGCAATTGTGTTTCGCCTTGGCTAAACGCCAACATGACAGCTTGTTTTTCGGCTGGCTTCATGCGGCCATGCACTAATGCGACTTTGAGCTCGGGGAATTCTACCTGCATATGCATAAACGTATCATTAGCAGTTTGCAATTGCAGGGCTTCGGATTCCTCAATCAGCGGACATACCCAGTAAGCCTGGCTACCGGCCATGCAGGCTTCGCGTACCCGTTGCAAAATCTCAGTACGGCGTTCATCAGATACCAGCTTCGTGACGATAGGCGTACGGCCAGGTGGTAGTTCGTCAATAACAGATACATCTAAATCAGCAAAATAACTCATGGATAAAGTACGTGGAATCGGTGTTGCGGTCATCATTAACTGATGCGGTTCAGGCTCACCTTTTTTGCGTAGGGCTAAGCGTTGCTGTACGCCAAACCGATGCTGCTCGTCAATAATGGCTAAGCCCAGTTTCTTAAAGCTGACTGCTTCTTGAAACAACGCATGTGTACCCACGGCAAGTTGGGCATGTCCGCTGGCAATGTTTGTAAGTGCCAACTCACGTTCTTTTTTGCTTTGACTACCCGTGAGCCAAGCAATAGTGATGTTTAGTGGTTTAAGCCAGGTTTCAAATTTTTTGAAATGTTGTTCTGCCAGAATTTCAGTTGGCGCCATTAAAGCTACTTGCCAGCCATGCTCAATGGCTTGCAGGGCTGCCATGCAGGCGACAACGGTTTTGCCGCTACCTACATCGCCTTGCAGCAAACGCTGCATCGGATGTGGCTGTGTTAAATCGTGTGAGATTTCCATCACTACTTTTTGTTGTGCGCTGGTTAAATTAAACGCCAAATTGTTAAGTAATTGTGGTGCCAAAATTTTTGAAGTTGCGATTGCAGGCGCATCAATACTGCGCCGTTTAATATAATGTTTGCGCATCGAAAGTTGCTGGGCGAGTAACTCATCAAACGCCAGCCTGCGCCATTCAGGTGTGGTTTTGTTTTCTAGCGTACTTAAATTGGCATCGGGCGCTGGGTTGTGAAGCGCTTGGATACTGCTATTGAAGCCAGGTAAGCGTAAACCTATATAGATTTTTGTTGGTAGCGTTTCGCTTAAATCTGCCACTTTAAGTGCAAGCGCAATTGCCTTGCGAATATTGGGCTGAGTGAGACCTGCGGTGGTGGGGTAAATAGGCGTTAAAGTTTCTGCCACCTGAGTACTTTCACCCACGCTTTTGCATTGCGGATGCACCATCTCGTAACCAAAAAATCCGTGGCGAATTTCACCGTACACACGCAGATGCTTACCGACAGCAAGCTGCGCGATTTGGCTTGGGTAAAAATGTAAAAAGCGTAAAGTTAGCTGGCCGCTGGCATCTTGTAGCCGTGCAATTAAGGCTTTACGTGGCTTGTAGCTAACTTCGGCATGGACAACCTCGCCTTCGCATTGCACCTCATCACCCTGGCGCAAATCGCGTATTGAAGTAATACGCGTTTCGTCGATATAACGTAACGGCAAATGCAGTAGTAGGCCTCCAATATTAGAGATACCCAGCTTTTGCAGATTTGCAATTAAGGGCTTGCTGAACGCTTTGATTCCAGACAGATTTTCCAAAACTAGTGACTTTTTAGCCAACCCAACACTTGCGAAGCATGCTGGTTAGGTGGGAACACCGGATAAAACACCTTTTTAATGATGGCTTGCTCAATCACTAGTGTGAGCCTTTTATATAAAGTGAGGTTGCCTACCTTGAAAACAGGTAAATTCAAGCTGTGGCTTAACTTCAAATCAACATCGCTGAGTAAATCAAAAGGCAAATGCAGGCGATTTTTAAGCGCCAATTGGTACTCTGTAGCCTGTGTACTTAATCCGAAAACTTGCGTATTTAAACTTTCAAACTGCTGGTGATGGTCGCTAAAATCGCAGGCCTGCGGCGTACATCCACGAGCACCTGGGATTTCATCCCAGCCTTCAGGCAAAGCAACATTAGGCTGCCCAGTCAGTGGGTATACATAAATAACCAGTTTTTCATGATTTAAAGTGAAATGGCTGCCACTGGTGCAAGGCAATGTAACATCGGGGAAACGCATACCAGTAAGATGTATAGCTTGACCATCATCTACAGGCACAGGTAAGCCTTCAGGTAATATGTTGTAATTATTTGTCACTTAATTTACCAAGTTTCAGCCATTTCCAAATGTGAGTTTGCACTAGGCTTGCGAGCGCAGACAGTACATATTAGTACGGCTAGCGAGCAAAACGACGTGCGAAACGCATTTCAAAATTGCGCACTATTGAATTTTTTCTTCGCTATGCACACCCTTTACGCGATTAATCCGCACTACATCTGGGATTTTGCGCAAATTGCGCATTAAATCGGCCAAATGCACGCGGTTACGTACCTGCACTGTAAAATTCACGTTGGCGTATTGGCTACCATCTGGTTCTTCTATGTTGACATTATCGATGTTAGAACCAACATCTGAAATGCCCGACGCCAACTTGGCCAACATGCCCCGCTCGTTTACCACCACCACACGCACATTCACTTTAAAGAGTTTTTTATCATCTGAATCCCACGCTACATCTAGCCATTTATCGGGATCTAGCTTAAATTTACGGGTGGTCGGACAATCGTGGGTGTGAATAATCAGACCTTTTTCTTTGTTAATAAAGCCTAAGATGGGATCGCCTGGAATTGGCCTGCAACACTGCGCAAATTGCACCGCCATGCCCTCACTACCACTGATGGTGATGCTGTCGAGCACTTTACTGTTTTTAGGTTTTTCCATGCCATGCAAATCTGGCTGGCCGGCAGTAAGTTGATGCGCCACCATTAAACTGACACGCTTGCCTAGGCCAATATCTGTCAAAATTTCGGCTTTTTCTTTCGCGCCATAATCACGGATAACTTTTTTCCATTGTTTGTCTGTCACCACTCCAGGCTCAACATGCAGCGCGCGTAAAGCCAAATTCAGCATACGCTCTCCCAAATGTGCAGATTCTGTTGCCTGCAGGGTTTTTAAATAATGCCGAATATGTGAACGTGCTTTGCCGGTGACGACATAATTGAGCCAAGCAGGGTTAGGTTTGGCCAGTGGCGCTGTAATAATCTCGACATTATCTCCATTGTGCATTTCACTGCGTAACGGTGCTAACTCATTGTTAATCTTAACTGCCACGCAACTATTACCCACATCAGTATGCACGGCATAAGCAAAATCCACCGCGGTTGAACCCTTAGGTAGCGCCAATATATTGCCTTTAGGCGTAAATACGTAAACTTCATCCGGGAATAGATCGACTTTAAAATTCTCTAAAAACTCGTAGCTGTCGTCACTTTCGGTCTGAATTTCTAATAATCGTTGCAACCACTGGTGTGTTTGCTGCTGCAACGCAGTCAGGTTGACATCGGTCGTTTTATACATCCAATGCGCAGCAACCCCGGCATTGGCCACTTTATGCATGTCTTCACTTCGCACTTGTACCTCGATAGGAGTACCAAAGGGCCCAAATAAAGTGGTGTGTAGTGACTGATAACCATTGGCTTTAGGGATAGCAATATAGTCTTTAAACTTACCCGGAATCGGCTTATACAGCGCATGCAATGTACCGAGAGTCAAATAGCAGGTGGGCGTATCTTTAACTAAAATACGAAAGCCATAGATATCGTGAATTTGCTCTAACGCCGTGGCTTTATTTGCCATTTTCCGATAGACACTATATAAATGCTTCTCGCGGCCTTTCACATCAGCATCTATATGCGCTTCTTTTAGAGCTTGTTTAATTGACTCTAAAATCTTGCTAATCACCTCTTTACGGTTGCCGCGCGCGACCTTAATCGCTTTGGCAATCACACGGTAGCGCATAGGATACAAGTACTTGAAGCTTAAATCTTCCAGTTCTTGGTAGATTAAGTTTAAGCCCAGTCGATTGGCAATGGGCGCATAAATTTCCAAAGTTTCCTGTGCAATACGTTTTTGCTTGTCAGTCTTCATAGCTTCTAGCGTTTGCATATTATGCAATCTGTCCGCCAGCTTGACCAGAATCACCCGTACATCCTGGCTCATCGCCAGCAACATTTTGCGGAAATTCTCGGCCTGCGCTGCTGCCGCACTTTGAAACTCGATCTTATCAAGTTTGGTGAGACCTTCCACCAAATCAGCCACCTGCTTACCAAACTGGTCGCTTATCTCTACTATAGGCACCCCGGTGTCTTCCACCACATCATGCAGCATTGCAGCTAGCAAAGTAGGTAAATCTAAATGCAGCTTAGCCAGAATACACGCCACAGCTACAGGGTGAGTAATGTAAGGCTCTCCGGTTTTTCGGGTTTGGCCCTGATGCGCAAATGCCGCATAGCGGTAAGCCGCCCACACTTGTTCAATGTCGGCTTGGTTAAAATATTCTTTAAGTAAAAGTGA
Source organism: Methylotenera sp. (assembly GCA_036676175.1). Classification (GTDB taxonomy): domain Bacteria; phylum Pseudomonadota; class Gammaproteobacteria; order Burkholderiales; family Methylophilaceae; genus Methylotenera_A. The sequence continues at coordinate 4,724 of JAKFDL010000032.1, forward strand.
AAGTGCGGAGGTTTCAACATCTGCCGGCAATAAAGGTGGCCCGGCAGTTTGAAATGTGTCGATTGTGTGTGGGTGATTCCCTAAACTTGTCGCCGTTTTTGGCATTGCAGCTGCATATTAAAATGACTTTAAGGATGTACGCGGTTCAAAATTTCAATGCCTACTTTGCCCGCGGCAATTTCACGCAAGGCCAGCACGGTTGGCTTGTCTTTTTGGTTCGGGCTGTGCACAAATGGATCTGAACCATTAGCCAACTGGCGTGCGCGATAGGCTGCCACTAAAGTCAATTGAAAGCGATTTGGGATTTTATCTAAACAGTCATCTACAGTAATACGAGCCATGGTGGTGTCCTTTTATATAAGTCTTTAAAATATGTACTTTAAGTTAGCTTTTGAACCAGCGCCGCATGGCGCTGCAATTGTGGTTGCGCTTCCAACCTGCTGGCGCGAACAATCGCCAACAAATCCTGCAAGGCCACATCGAAATTGTCGTTGATTGTAACATAGTCGAACTCCACCACGTGGCGCATTTCTTCGCGTGCTGCCGCTACGCGTTTATTAATCACTTCTACACTATCTTGACCGCGGGTGTTTAAACGTTGTTCCAGAGCCTCAAGTGAGGGCGGTAGGATAAAAATACTGATACTTTGCGGATAAATGTTGCGCACCTGTGTCGCACCCTGCCAATCAATTTCTAAAATCACATCATATCCGGCCTGCAAGGCAACATCCACACCACTTTGCGATGTACCATATTTGGCACCATGCACATCAGCACTCTCTAAAAAGCCACCTGCGTTTAAAATCTTTAAAAATTCGACTTCGTTGACAAAATGATAATGCACACCGTCTTGCTCACCTGGGCGAGGTTGACGTGTGGTGTGCGAAACCGATAATTTAACGTGGGTGTCCTTCTTTAGCAGTTCTTTCATTAAGCTGGTTTTGCCGGCACCTGACGCTGCAGTTATGATAAATAAGTTACCTTGAATCATTTAACTAATCTCAATCTAGCACCAATCCGGGCTTGGAATCGCGGAGAATACCTGCTTAAGGCCTGCACCCCAGCCTTGCCTGACGGTTGAATAATACGGGTCGTTTTCATTAATGCGTTGCTTACAATCTGCATGCAGGCTATCCGTGCGGTAAATCAACAGGTCGATGGGAGCTGCCACAGAAACATTGCTGCGTATCGTGGAATCAAACGAAATCAGCAGGCATTTAACCGCGTCCATCATATCGGTATCATATTTCACCACACGATCAATAATCGGTTTGCCGTATTTAGTCTCGCCAATTTGTACATAAGGCGTTTCATGATTGATTTCGATAAAATTGCCTGCCGCATATACATTAAACAAGCGCGGTGCCTCCCCTTTAATTTGGCCGCCTATTAACATACTGGCATTAAAATCAATATCATGGTCTTTTAAAAATGAGCCATCACGCGCAAACGTCGCGCGCATTTCATCTCCAACCAAAGCCGCCGCTTCAAACAGGCTGCCGACATTATTAAGGTGTTTATTATCGGGGTCGCCTAATTTTAGTTTTAACGAATTCACCACAGATTGCGTAATAGCTAAATTGCCTGCAGTTAATAGCACAATCACGCGTTCGTTTTTCACTTCAAAAATATGCATTTTTGAGGCAATGGCTACTTGATCTAGACCAGCATTGGTGCGGGTGTCAGAGGCGAAAACCATGCCTTGTTCCAATAAAAAACCGACGCAATATGTCATGAGAGTGATGAAAATAGTGAAAGTTTACAAAAGACCAATCATACCATTTTGAATAATGACTGATGACAAAAGCGGAAAGATTTTTAAGCGAAAGGACTGACTTTAAAAAAATCGCACTTTTACATAAAACCAGCCGCCTC
>JAKFDL010000033.1:0-18595 GCA_036676175.1 Methylotenera sp.
TTTTCATCGGTATTAATATTGTGGTAATGCCAAATGCTCGCCACCACTTTACCAGAACCCTTCACTTTAACGTCATCCGCTCTCGCAGGCTCGCCCAACAACTCTACGATTTTTGCTTTATTAAACTGGTTAATCACCGCTACAAAGGCTTTTTCCTCAGTTGGGATCTCTGTCACTAAAGGCTGTAATTGTGCTTCTTCTATTTCTTGTGTACTGGGTATCTCATCGGCATAGCTAATGTTTGCAAGTAAGCTAGCAACAACAAGCGAAACAACCAACATCCATTTTTCCATCAATCTCTCCAAAATATGGGACTTTGCAACCTAGTGTTATGAGATTTGAAACCAAAATTAGTTCAAATAACCCTGATGCACTGATTTTAATGTTTATGTAGACTCAATCGGGTACGGCTCATCTGGAATGATTTCAACCAATATCGAGTGTAAGCGCCTGCTATCAGCACGTAACACCTTGACGCTTAGATTGTCGATTACCACGCTATCGCCGCGTTTTGGCACATGGCCAAACTTATTCACAACTAAGCCGCCAATCGTGCTGAACTCTTCATCACTGAAATTGGTGCCAACCGTTTCGTTAAAATCAGCAATTTCAGTAAGTGCTTTGACGCGATAATGACCTTCGGCATTTTGGATGATATTGTCCTCATCTTCGTCGTAGTCGTATTCGTCTTCAATATCACCGACAATTTGCTCAAGCACGTCTTCAATCGTCACCATGCCAGCCACGCCACCATACTCATCTACGACAATGGCAATGTGATTGCGGTTACTGCGGAATTCTTTTAGTAAAACATTGAGGCGTTTGGCTTCTGGGATAAATACAGCGGGGCGCAACATATCACGCACTTCAAAATCTTCACCTGCATAGTAACGCAACAGATCTTTGGCCAGCAAAATACCAATCACATCATTTTTATTGTCTTCAATTACCGGAAAACGCGAGTGTGCTGTTTCAATTACATGTGGGATAAAGGTTTCAGGCGGGTCGGTGATATCGATGACATCCATTTGCGAACGCGGAATCATAATATCGCGTACTTGCATTTCGCTTACTTGCAGCACGCCTTCTATCATGGCCAGCGAATCAGCGTCCATCAGGTGGTTTTCATAAGCACCGTGTAACAGCTCCACTAACTGCTCACGATCTTCTGGTTCGCGTAGCAAGAAATTGCTTAAACGCTCTAACAAACTTGCTTTGTTGTTCGACTTTTCCGGGTCAGAGGCCATTGGTAGGCGCCCTATGTAATGAGATAAGGAGAAGGATACCCTAATTTTGTGACAATTGCAGTCTCTAAGCCTTCCATTAGCTCCGCTTGCGGCTCAGTTTCATGGTCATAACCATGCAAATGCAAAATGCCGTGCACGGTTAAATGGGCATAATGCGCTTCGATTGTCTTATGCTGTGATTTCGCCTCTTCCTCAACCACAGGTGCGCAGATAACGATGTCGCCGATCAGGTGAGGTTCTTCGGTTAGCGGAAACGTCAGCACATTGGTCGCATAATCTTTGCCGCGATAGGTTGAGTTGAGTTCGCGGCCTTCCTCTACATCCACAATGCGAATCGTGACTTCGGTGTCAACACGTAGCGCCGCTTTTGCCCATTTGCGGAATTGGTTTGCAGTGGGTAAGTTTGCCAAGGATGAAGCAAATTGAACAGAAAGTGAGAGTTGCGGCATACGTTATCTATATCGCCATCAATATCAATGCCCTGTAACGCCGTATTCATCAGGCTTGCAGGGCATCAATTTTTTCTCGGCTCGTTATCAGTTTGTTTTTGGTCGTAATCTTCATAGGCATTGATGATTTTTTGCACCAATGGGTGACGTACAACGTCGGCAGAAAGAAACTGTGTAAACGCCAAACCTTTAACATTTTTTAAGATTTTTTGTGCCTCTACCAAGCCGCTTTTTTGGTGTTTCTGCAGGTCAATCTGGGTCACATCTCCGGTAATCACTGCTTTGGTGCCAAAGCCGATACGGGTTAAAAACATCTTCATTTGCTCGGGAGTGGTGTTTTGCGCCTCATCCAAAATAATAAAGCTCTGGTTGAGTGTACGGCCGCGCATGTAGGCCAATGGTGCAACTTCAATTGCACCACGTTCAAACATTTTGTTTACCGTATCGTAACCTGCCAAATCATACAGTGCATCGTAAAGCGGGCGTAAATAAGGATCCACCTTTTGGTTTAAATCGCCAGGCAAAAATCCTAATCTTTCTCCAGCCTCAACCGCCGGGCGCACCAGTATGATTTTTTTAATGCGGTCTCGGCTCATCGCGTCTACCGCACTCGCCACAGCCAAATACGTTTTGCCAGTACCGGCGGGGCCGATGCCGAAAGTAATATCATATTCCTGAATTTGCTGTAAATACGTTACTTGTCTGGGCGTGCGGCCATGCAAATCGCCACGCCGCGTCATCAGCACCGGCATGGCAGAGGTTGCCACGTCTTCCGGTTTGAGTTTGTCTACTTCTACTAAGCTCAGCTGGATATCTTCAAGCTCCAATGGTTTCTTGGCGCGCACATAAAAATTTTCTATCATCTGCGCGGCTAGGCGCATATTGTCAGCTTTACCAGAGATGTTAAACGTACCGCCACGGCGATTGATATTGACCTCAAGTGCAGTTTCAATCTGTTTGATATTTTCATCCAGCGCGCCACACAGATTGGCAAGGCGGACGTTGTCTTCGGGGCTTAGGGTGATTTCCATTAGTGCGCCACCTTTTCAGCCAGCTCGCCTATTAATTCGCCTTTGAGGCGTTTTGGGTTGCTAGTATCGGTAATTTTTACCTGCACAAAAGTGTTAATTAAGTTGGTATCACCCGCAATATCGACCACGCGGTTATTATCCGTTTTGCCTGCCAACAAACTAGCATCTTTACGCGATGCACCATCAATCAACACACGCTGTGTCGTACCCAACATACTGCGGCTGATGGCGTCGCCTTGTGCCTCGTTGATGGTTTGCAGCTTGCTTAAACGCGCTAATTTAATGTCTTGCGACGTGTCGTCTTTAATAAACGAAGCGGGTGTACCGGGGCGCGGGCTGTATAAAAAACTGAAACTGTAATCAAAGCCAACATCCTGCACTAGTTTGACCGTGGCTTCAAAATCGGCCTCAGTTTCACCGGGGAAGCCAATAATAATATCCGAGGTAAACGTTAAATTGGGGTTGGCAGTCTTGAGTTTACGAATAATACTTTTGTATTGCAGTGTGGTGTAATTACGTTTCATTGCCATCAACACACGGTCGCTGCCCGCTTGTACAGGCAAGTGCAACTGCACCGCGAGTTTGGGTACTGTCGCAAAGCAGTTAATCAGTCGCTCACTCATTTCATTGGGGTGGCTGGTGGTAAAGCGGATACGCTCAATTTGCGGAATCTCGGCAATGGTTTCAATCAGCATGGCCAGATCTGCATCTACACCTTCGTATTCAGTTTTGTAAGCGTTTACATTTTGCCCTAAGAGTGTGATTTCCTTAACGCCTTGCTCAGCCAGTTGCACCGCTTCAGTCAGAATATGTTCAAACGGGCGCGACACTTCCTCGCCGCGGGTATAGGGCACCACGCAAAAACTACAATACTTGCTGCAGCCTTCCATAATGCTGAGAAAGGCTGTTGCGCCTTCCACCCGTGGTGGCGGTAAGTGGTCAAATTTTTCAATCTCGGGAAAGCTGATGTCTACTTGCGAAATGCCAGAGTTCGTTGAATTTTTAATCATTTCCGGCAGGCGGTGCAAGGTTTGCGGGCCGAACACTACGTCTACATACGGCGCACGTTTGATGATATTGTCGCCTTCTTGGCTGGCGACACAACCGCCGACACCAATGATTAAATTGGGATTTTTTTCTTTAAGCGGGATAAATCGACCAAGGTGGCTGAATACTTTATCTTCAGCCTTTTCGCGTACCGAGCAGGTGTTGAGTAAAATCACATCGGCTTCATTCACGTTTTCAGTTTGCGTCATGCCGTTGTCGGCGTGCAGCAAATCTGCCATGCGCGATGAATCGTATTCGTTCATCTGGCAGCCAAAGGTTTTAATGAAGACCTTTTTGGGTAAATTTGTAAGTGAAGACATAGGCGCTATTTTAACGCAAACTGGATGTATAAACTGTGCATAAAATCAGGTATATTTCTGCCGTCCATTTTGAGACGTTTTATTTAAATTAAATAACACTAAAAGGATTTACATGAATAAATTAATGACCGCTGTATTCGTTTCAACATTTTTTGTGGCTGCTAATTCAACTGCCGCCATTGATGAAACCATCCGCTTAAAAGAAACCATAGAAATCAATGCACCAGCGGACAAAGTGTGGGCAAAAATTGGTAGTTTTGCCGATATGAGTTGGCATCCAGCGATTGCCAAAACCAATATCACCAGTGGCAACGCCACAGAAGTAGGGGCGACGCGTGTGCTCACCATTAAAGATAATGGTGGTAACGTGAATGAAGTGCTGACTACGATGGATGCCGCCGGTATGACTATGAAGTACGAAATCACTGAAAGTGTGTTGCCTGTGCGTGATTATGGCGCTACGCTTAAAGTGGAAGCGGCTGGCGAGGGCAAAAGCCTAGTGACATGGCGTGCGATGTTTAAACGTAAAGATCCAGCAAATCCAGGAGCTAAAGGTCAAGATGACGTTGCTGCAAAAGAAGCCATTGGTGGTATTTTTAAATCTGGTCTAGAAAACTTGAAAAAGATTTCAGAGTAAGTGGTTATTGTTTTATTGGTTGATCAGCCCAGTGCCCCAGCATTGGGTTTATCTTTACAAGAGGAATAAATTTTTAAGGTAGGTAAATAGTAATAAATAACTTTGTCTATGAAGGTTGATTTAGGTCAAATATTAATCAACGGAAATTGACTATAGTTGATGCCATATAGTCTTATTGAATGATAAGGGTTACCAATATGGTACGTCAAAATTTGATTCATCTAGAAAAAGTCAATAAAAACAGTATTGTTAATCAGCCGTTTCCGCATTTTTGTATTGATAATTTTCTAAATGAGGATTTCGCTAACGAAATCTATCAATCCTTTCCCACTTATCAGGATGCAATAAAATTAGGCTACGAGTTTAGTGCGGTGAATGAGAAGCGTAAAATTCAAATCACCGATTCCAGTAAGTTTCCCCTTCCAATTTTAGAGCTACACAAGATGTTAGCATCACCTGAATTTATCACTAAAGTTGAAGAAATGACTGGGATTCCTAACCTGCTTGCTGACCCTGATTTAATTGGAGGTGGGATTCATGAAACGAATTCTGGCGGTCGCTTGGATGTGCATGTCGACTTTAATTATATCCCAGAGAAAAAATGGCATCGCCGCGTCAATATATTGATTTATTTTAACAAAAACTGGAAAGAAGAATACGGCGGCTATTTAGATATTTGGGATAAGGAAGTTAAAAACTGCCACGGTTCATTTGCGCCCAATTTTAATCGTGCTGTTGGGTTCGCTACCAGTGAGTTTAGTTGGCATGGCGTTACGCCAGTCACTTGTCCACCAGAGATGATGCGTCGATCTTGCGCCGTTTACTATTACACAAAAGAAGCGCCTGAAGGCTGGGATGGCAAAGAGCATTCGACAGTTTTTAAAGCTAGGCCAACTGAGTGGGTTAAAAGGCATGTTTCGATGCCAGTCGAACAAACTTTGCGTGATGCGAAACAGACTGTTAAATCAATCAAAGACGGTGTGAAATCTTTGTTGAGCAAGTAATTCTTGCGTGCCTAGGCACAGCACGCATCTAAGTATTCCCCGCTCTGTATTATCCGCTCTACTTGAATTCGAATGTTTTGAACTAAAATTCATCGTTTAAGTAGAGTAAAATAGCTCAACATTTAGTTGAGTTTATACATGCAAGCCCTTCCTATCTTTTTAAATATCAAAAACCGTCCTTGTGTCGTTATCGGCGGTGGCGAGGTTGCGACGCGTAAAGTGACAATGCTGCTAAAGGCGGATGCCGCGGTTACAGTTTATTCGCCCGAAATTTGTCAAGAGCTGCAAGCGTTGGTAAGTGCTGAAAAAATTAAACATATCCAAACGGATTTCGAGCCAAGTCAGCTAGTGGGCGCATGCCTGGTGATTGCCGCCACCGATGATGAAACGGTGAATGTGGCGGTTTCAGTGGCAGCTAAAGCACAAAATATCCCGGTAAACGTGGTGGATGCACCCGATCTATGCACTTTTACCATGGGTTCGATCATTGACCGTAGCCCGGTAGTCATTGCGGTTTCTAGTGAAGGCAATGCGCCAGTGCTGGCGCGCTATATTCGCACCAAGATTGAAACCATGCTACCTGCAAGCTATGGCCGCATTGCAGCCATAGCCGGTGAGTTTCGCGAACAGGTGAAAGAAAAGTTCGCCACCACCCAACTGCGCCGCCGTTTTTGGGAAGGGGTCTTGCAAGGACCAATGGTGGAGCGGGTGTTATCTGGGCAAGAACAGGCCGCGCGCGAATTATTGCAGAACATTTTAAATAATGCTGATGCAACCGCCAATAAGGGTGAAGTGTTTTTGGTCGGCGGTGGCCCGGGAGACCCAGATTTGCTGACGTTCAGGGCACTTAGGTTGATGCAGCAATGCGACGTGTGTGTGTACGACAAATTAGTCAGCCCAGAAGTGATGGAACTGGTGCGACGTGATGCTGAGCTGATTTTTGTGGGGAAATCACGCGATCAACATACCATGCCGCAAGAAGAAATTAATGAATTGCTGGCAAAGTTAGCCCTGCAAGGCAAGCGTGTATTACGCTTAAAAGGCGGTGACCCGTTTATTTTTGGGCGTGGGGGTGAAGAGATTGAAACCTTAATGCAACATGGTGTACCGTTTCAGGTGGTTCCCGGTATTACCGCCGCCAATGGCGTTTCCAGCTACGCCGGTATTCCACTGACTCACCGGGATTATGCGCAAGCCTGCTTGTTCATCACAGGCCACCTGAAAGATGGCACCGTAGATTTGGATTGGACAGCCATGGCACGGCCTAAGCAGACGGTGGTGATCTATATGGGCTTGGTGGGGCTTAACCAAATTTGTGAGAAATTAATTGAGCACGGTGTGCCAGCAACAATGCCTGCTGCAGTAGTGCAGCAAGGCACCACGCAACGACAAAAAGTAGTCTCGGCAACGTTACAAGATTTAGCTGAAAAAGTAGAGGCTGCCCAATTAAAACCGCCTAGCTTAATTATTGTTGGTGAAGTTGTGCAGTTGCGTGAAAAATTGAATTGGTTTAACGTCTTATAGATTATATGTGTCAACTTAACGGGTCTAAAAGCATATGCAAAAGAGAAACGTAAGAACAACGCCAAGATCTCATGCCACCAAGACTAAATTTAATGTACTGCTTTTAGAGTCTGATGCTGGGTATGCGCTATCGCTGAAGCAGATAATCGAAAACAGCTTGCCAGTAGAGGTGACAATAGCGAATACCCCAGAGCTGGCAAAGCGCTTATTAACCGATATTCCTGATCAATTTTTTATTAGCATTACCAGTGTACTGAATATGGATTCGTTGGCGTTTGAAAGAATTGATTTGCTAGGTGAATTTAATTTACCAGTCATTGCAATCGTGAATCACTACGAAGATGAAATGCGCGATCAGTTGATTAAACGACACGTGATTGATTACGTAGTTAAAGGCAATACGTTTGATCATAGATATATTTGTGATCTGATATCACGAGTATATAAAAATAGCTCAATCAAGGTGCTGGTAGTCGATGACTCTAAAGTGTCACGCTTTATCATTGCGCGTGCGTTAGCGCTGCAAAAATTTCAAGTACACAATGCAAGTAGTGCTTTAGAGGCTTTAGAAACGCTGAAAGAACACCCCGATATTAAATTGGTATTGGTGGATAACCAAATGCCAAACATGAATGGCTATACCTTTACGGCAGAAGCGCGCAAAAATCACAGTAGTGATGAGCTAATTATCATCGGTATTTCTACTTCAATTGATTCACGCATTGCTGTTAAATTCTTAAAAGCAGGCGCAAACGATTTCATAGCCAAACCTTTCAATTATGAGATGTTATTGTGTCGTATTACCCAAAATCTAGAAATGTTAGAAGCTGTTAGTTATGCAAAAAGCTTATCTAATACTGATTTTTTAACTGGTTTATATAACCGACGCTACTTTTTTCAGCAAGGTGGCAAGCTGCTTGAATCCGTTATCAGTAAGTCATCAGATGGAGCGCCATCGTTGACAGTGATGATGATGGATATTGATTTCTTCAAAAAAATTAACGATCGGTTTGGACACAACGTTGGGGATGAGGTGATTAAAAATTTCGCCAACATGTTAAAAGTATATTTTGCAGATGATATTGTTGCGCGTATTGGTGGTGAGGAGTTTGCAGTGATTAGCCATTCGCTGCAATTTTTAACAAATTATGACTACATTAATCAATTTAGAATGGCTGTTGCAAATCAAACAATACAAGTTAAAAAAGAGGTATTGCGCTATACCTGCAGCATTGGTGTGACAACCATATTAGGCCACAGTTTAGATGAGATGCTCGTGAATGCCGATAAGTGTTTATACAAAGCTAAACAAGCTGGGCGCAACCAAATATCAGGTGCTTTGACACACAATGGTTTAATGGCTAGCTAGAAAAGTTTAATGATTAGTGTTGAATTGGCAAGGTTAAGCGTGCTTCCAAGCCGCCTGTTGGGCGGTTAAGCAACTCCAATTTGCCGCGATGCAATTTAGCAATACGGTTGCAAATGGCCAACCCCAAACCACTTCCACCTTCATTTTTGTTGCGCGCGCTGTCCATGCGTTCAAACGGACGCAGTAATCTTTCAGCATGTTGTGCTGGAATTCCAGGCCCATTATCTAACACGCTAATGATGATGCTTTCGGCAGTGATTTTACTCGTAACTTCTACTTGGCCCTTAGAATAAGCATAAGCGTTGCCTACCAGGTTATCCAGCAAGCGCTGCATTGCCAGTGGCCGCAACGGAATAAAATAAGTACTGCTTAAGCTCACTTTAAGGTCGCGTCCTGCACGTGCTTGGCGCTCTTGTAAAGCTTGCAGCAATACGTTGATGTCCATCATTTTGGTGGGTTCACCTTCTACACCACGCACAAAATCTAGAAATTGGTGAATGATATTATCCATATCTGCAATATCTTCCACCATGCCCGCTTTCAGGCTTTCGCAACTTTCGTCCGGTAATAATTCGACGGCAATGCGCAGTCTTGCCAGTGGCGTGCGAATATCATGCGAAACGCCTGCCAATAAGAGAGTACGCTCGTTATCAAGCCGTACCAGCGATTCCGCCATTTGGTTAAAGGTGCTGCTTACTTCGCGCAGCTCGTCCACACCATCTTCAGGCAAACGTGGTGCAGGTTCGCCATTGCGCAATCTATTGGCGGCGTACACCAACATATTCAGTGGCCGGTTAATGCGTGAGGCAATTAAATAGGCGCCAAACAGTGATAGTAAACCTACTACCGCGGCCCAGCCCAGCCAGTGCCAAGGGAAAGGTCGGTCTACCTGGATTTTTGGAATAACCACCCAGAAATCGTCTTGCTCCACGTTAAAACTAATCCATAAGCCAGGGATACCATAGTGGTTAATCGTGATGATAGTTTCTACGCCCAGACGCTCGCGGATTTTTTGTGCGATTAGATAAATAAATGGGTCATCAGGCAGTGGCTCTATATCTTCTAAAAAATCCGCCACATAGACGCGCACGCCTTCACGCCCAGACAACTCGGATAGTAGCGCGAGGCGTCTATCCTCATGCGAGGCGATCAGTGAAGCGCGGGTGTAGTTGACAATGGTGACAGCCTGCAAAGCGGCTGTGGTGGCGCGCGGTTCGCGGTCAAAATAATCAAAAATTTTAAGTGATGCATAAATGCTGATGCCCAACAACAAGGCAATCAGCAGCATAAGGCGGGAAAGTAGAGTGCGCGGTAAAAACTTCAAAGTAAAAGTCAGATTTACGAGATGGCCGTTTCGCCATCAGGGATAAACACATAACCGAATCCCCACATGGTTTGCAAATAACGTGGATGTGCAGGATCTGGTTCTACAATGCGGCGCAAACGCGATACCTGCACGTCTATACTACGGTCGAATACATCCAGCTCGCGACCTCGCGCCAGTTGCATCAGCCTGTCGCGCGATAATGGCTGGCGTGGGTGCTCTGTAAACACTTTAAGCAGCGCAAACTCACCGCTGGTAATGGTGATTTGCATGCCGTCACGGCTTAGACTTCTTGTGGAGGGGTCAAATACAAAATCGCCAAATCTAAACGCCTCTGATTTGCCAGTATTGTCTGATTCCGGACTATACTCATGGCGACGCATGACTGCATTGATGCGGGCTAATAATTCACGTGGATTAAATGGTTTGGGTAAATAGTCATCAGCACCCATTTCCAGCCCAATAATTCTATCAACTTCATCACCGCGCGCAGTCAGCATAATAATCGGTGTTTTAACATTGTTAGCACGTAAGCGACGGCAGATTGCCAAGCCATCTTCACCTGGCAACATTAAATCCAGCACCAACAAATCAAAACTATCCACATTTAGCAGGGTATCCATCTCTTTGGAATCGCTAGCAGTTTTAATGTTAAACCCTTGTTCGGTTAAATAACGTTGCAGTAGCTCGCGTATGCGCGCATCGTCATCTACCATAAGTATTTTTTTGCTTAATACATTTTTGTTAGATTCTGCCATGTTGTTTGCTTTCACACGTTCGAGTTAATATTGTAACGAAGCTAGTATAAGTTTTAAGGTTGAATAAAGCTAGAATTGTAGAAACTTTTGTGCAACGATGGCAATCCAACCAATTAAAATAAGTAGTTGTTACAAATAGTTACAAATATGGGGCAACATGAAACATTGCATTTACAAACTTAATTCATAGTGGTCGGCTGCAATAATATCTATATTTAACAGTAAAATTAAAGAGATACTTTAATAAAATAATGGGTTTAAAAGCACATTTTTATTTGGTAAATACATCAATACTATTTGTATTGGGTAGCTGTTTGGTTTTGCCGGTACTTGCAGGCGGTAAAAGTAATTTTACTGCAGCAGAAGATAAATCGATAGTAGAAGACACTACTGACAATAGCGCGATAGAGCAAACCCTAGAACACAATTTTAGCCCTGAAGATCGCGCCCGTTTGCGCAAAGCATTGGGTGACTACGCAAAATCGACCGACCCGGAACACAATCAAATCGCACAAAAACGCAAAGCCATGCAAGAAAGTGTGGAAGCGCGCTTTAGAGAATGTAATACAGATAACGATGATTCGCTGGACCGTGAAGAAGCCACGCACTGTCTGCCGCAAGTGGCTCGACACTTTAGTTATGTAGATATTGATGAAGACGAAGTGATCACCCTGGAAGAGCTACAACTCGCACAAGTCAAACAAATAGAACGTCAAAAAGCCGCCGAAGCCAAAATGGAGGCACAAAAAATTCAAGAAGCGGAAGCTGCCATCAAAGATAAAAGCAAGTCTAAGGGAAACAAGCAAGCGGCAAGTGGTCGTAAACGTCCCATTTAGTGTTAACTTATCAGTCAACCTAGCCTAAGCAAACAAACTAGTTTTTCAGTTTTAATCCGTAATATCCTCAATAAAAACCCTCAAACAAATAACCTGCCTGTTTAGTAATCCTTGATTTTTTGTGTGCTTAAGTCCACAGTGTTTTTATGCCGCAACAACCAAGCTTCTTTCAAGATATCACAGTTGAACTTATCCCCAGTCTCGATGAAATCGATGCTAAGCAATGGGACGCACTCACCGATGGCACGCCCTTACTTAGTCATGCTTTTTTAAGCGCACTGGAACACTCGGGGAGTGTAGGCCGGGGTACTGGTTGGAATCCGTATCCATTGGTGGTCAAACAAAATGGTCAGCTTATCGGCGCCATGCCCTTGTATTTAAAAAGCCATTCTTACGGTGAGTACGTGTTTGACTGGGCATGGGCAGATGTTTATGAGCGCAGTGGTTTAAATTATTATCCCAAGCTACTGTCGGCGATTCCATTTTCACCGATTACCAGTGCGCGCTTGCTCGTAAGTGAAGATATAAGTGACAGAAAAATCAAGAGCTTAATGGTGGAGGCGCTTGAGGGTGCCATGCAGCAGCACAAGCTTTCTAGTGCGCATGTGCTTTTTCCGGATGATGCTTGTGCCGCACAGCTTGAAGCCGCAGGCTGGTTGAAAAGGACAGGCGTGCAGTTTAGGTGGCATAACCAAAATTATGCAAATTTTGAGGCTTTTTTAGCCACCTTAAGCCACGATAAGCGCAAAAAAATTCATCAAGAGCGCAAAAAAATCCAGCAAGCTGGCGTGACGGTTAGGTGGATTAAAGGCGTAGATGTTACCGCTAGTGAGTGGAGTTTTTTCTATCAATGTTATAGCAACACCTATAGAGAGCACCATTCTACGCCGTATTTAACGCGGGCTTTTTTTGCGGAAATCGGGCAAACAATGCCGCAAAATATTCTACTTATTGTGGCAGAAATGAATGGCGAGCTTATTGCCAGCACTTTAAATATTTACAATGAAACCACGCTATATGGTCGTTATTGGGGCGCTATGCAATTTGTTTCAGCCCTGCATTTTGAGCTATGTTATTACCAAGCACAGCAATTTTGCATTGCCGAGAATATAGAGTATTTTGAAGGTGGTGCACAAGGAGAGCACAAGCTGGCACGTGGGTTTGAGCCACGACCAACTTGTTCATATCATAAAATTGCGCATCCCGATTTCGAAGATGCAATCAAGCAGTTTCTGGTGCGAGAGCAAGCCGGTATTGCCGCCTACGTGAGTGAGCTGGAAGAACGCGTGCCGTTCAAAGCGCTATAGTTTTTATTAATCTGCTACAAGTTACCAGTTAATCGCTTTACCATCGTAAGCAACAAATTTCCCGGTGTTACCCAGGTTTAAATCTGCAATTTGCTTGCGTAAACCTGTTACGCTGGTTTGTACATTGATTAAACCATTTGGGCCGCCCATATCCGTTTGCACCCAGCCTGGGTGCAAGGTAATAGTGCTAATGCCATACGGTTTTAAATCTATCGATAGACTTTTCATCACCATGTTCACTGCACATTTGCTGCTGCGATAGCTGTAACTTGCGCCGCTGGTGTTGTCATCTATGCTTCCCATCTTGCTGGTGATGGTGGCAATTTTTTTAAGCTGGCTACGGGTAATCTGCTGCACAAACGCCTCAGTCATTTTAAGCGGCGCCATACTGTTAATCTTAAAGCCTTCTAGCCAGTCGTCATAATCCACATCGCCAAAGCTACTGGCGGGGTAAACGCCTGCATTATTAATTAGCAGGTCAATCGGCATATCTTTTAGCTGCAAAGCCAACGCGTCTATTTGCGCAAAATCGGCCACATCTAGGCTGGCAATTTTTAGATTGGGGTTGTCTCTTGCCAATGTCTGCAATTGCATGGCTGATTGTGGGTGGCGACAACACGCCAGCACGTTCCAGCCGTCAGCTAGATACTGTTTGGTAAACTCTAAGCCTAAGCCACGATTGGCGCCTGTAATAAGTACTTGATGTGTCGTCATATCTGTTCCTTAAACTAATTAACCAGCCAGCTAGTAGCATTACTCATTTCTAATGCTGGTGGGAACAATTTAGCCTATTCTGACTCTTATCAAAGCTTTTTAAAAGAGAATTTAACATGAATCGATTGACTATACTGTTGGCCTCACTGATTTTTCTGGCATTCAATACAGCTGCTTTAGCCCAAACAATATTTGATAAAAATTTTACAGGCAAGCAAACTGAATATTATGCAAATGGTAAATTAAAGTACCAAGTAAATGTGGTAAAAGGGAAGAAAGAAGGTTTAGAAACATTTTGGTATGCCAGCGGCAAGCTTTATATACAAACCAACTATGTTGATGACAAAGAAGAAGGTGTGTGGAACCAATGGTATGAAAACGGCCAGTTAAAGTTAGAAGCTAATTACAAAAATGGTCTCGAAAATGGCAGTTTTACACAATGGTATGATAACGGTCAAATGCGTGCGCAAAGCCACTTTATAGATGGTAAAAAAGAAGGCGCAGAAACCGCATGGAATAAGGATGGCAGCGTTAAATACATTAGTAATTATGTTGCAGGGCAAGAAATAAAATCAGAAAACAAATAATATATACGTAAAATCATTAGCCAAATTTACGCAGAGTACATAGGCTTTAACTTAAACCAAAGTGTAGTATGGGAATCATACAAATACATCAATGTTGATGTTAGTAAACAAAAGGAGACATATCATGTGGACAACACCAGCAGCTACAGAAATGCGTTTTGGTTTTGAAGTAACCATGTACGTAATGAACAAATAATTAGTTTTTAGCTAATTTAAAGCCCAGTGAGTAATCGCTGGGCTTTTTCTTGTCTATTTCCCTACTACATAATTGCCTATCACTAAGTAATCCAAGCCGGTAGAAAAAAAGCAACGCACGGCGTGGTAAGGTGATTCAACAATCGGCTCACCCATAATGTTAAAACTGGTGTTTAAAATCACAGGCACGCCAGAAAGTTTGCCAAACTCGCTAATCATCTTGTGATAACGCGGGTGCGTGGCAGCATCCACTGTTTGTAGCCTGGCGCTGCCATCCACATGCGTAATTGCAGGCAAAATATCCACCTTATCTTGTTTTACCATGCACACTTTTAGCATAAAGGGGTCTTCTACTCTGGTTTCAAAGTATTCTGCTGCTGCCTCTTTAATGCCAGAAGGTGCAAATGGGCGATAAGCCTCGCGGTGTTTCACTTGCGCATTAATCTTATCTTTCATTTCTTTTTTAGTCGGGTCGGCAATGATGCTGCGGCCACCTAGTGCGCGTGGGCCAATTTCCATTCTGCCCTGAAACCAGCATAAAATATGGCCTGCATGCAATAGCTCTGCGGTTTTTTGCTCTATATTTTCATAATACTCATACCTTAATTTGCTCTCTTTAAGCACAAATTCAATCTGTTCGTTCGAGTATTCCGTGCCCAAATACGGGTTCATATGCGGGGCAGGGCGAGGATTTTTTAAAATGGCATTGTGCACATAATAGGCGGCACCAATAGAGGTGCCGTTATCTCCCGCGGCGGGCATCACATATAAATCTTTAAAACCACTTTCGCGCACAATGCGGCCATTCATCACGCTGTTTAATGAAACACCGCCTGCCACCACCAAGTAATCGGCATTGGTTTTAGCTCTTAAAATTTTGCATAGCTCCAGCCCAATCTCTTCTAAACGCACCTGAAAAGCCGCCGCTACATTCATGTGATGCTGTTCAAAAGGTTCGTGGGGCAAGCGCCTGCGGCCGAATGTTTGAATAAACTTATCGCTTAGGTATTCAAACTGTCCATCGTCAAAATTAAAATATGAAAAATCTATCAATAAGTCACCATCAGGCGCCACATTGATAATTTTGCGCACTTCATCAATAAATACATCGCTGTTGCCCATGGGTGCCAAGCCCATGGTTTTGCCTTCGTCATAAGACGGCTTAAAGCCGCAAAAATAGGTTACTGCCTCGTAAATAGAACCCATGGAATTGGGGAAGAATATGCGCTTAAATTCAGTCACTTCTATGCCCTTGCCATAGCCCAGCGAAGCGGTGGCCCATTCGCCAGAACCATCCATTGATAACAAAGCGGCCTCTTGATATGGCGAGCAAAAAAAGCTGCCGGCAATGTGTGATTGATGGTGCGGCACAAAATGCATCGGTGGTTTTTTTGCGTTTTTAAAAGTCGCTTTATGCCATTTATTTATGGTGCGATAGCGCCAGTAATAGCGCAAAATGTGTAGGTTAAAATTTTTGAGGAATTTAGAAGGGTGCTTGAATAGAAAAGCAATTTTTTTGTGCAAATCCAACGTCGGCTTAAATGACAGCGCAACGTGATCGATGTCATCAAAAGTAAGGTTGGCAACCTTTAGGCAGTGCTCGATACTTTTTTGCGGAAACACCACATCATGTTTATTGCGCGTAAAGCGCTCCTCTTCAAGCGCTACAACCAACTCACCATCCTTTAAAATACAGGCGCTAGAGTCATGAAACATAAAGTTAATGCCTAAAATTACCATTTTGCGCCCCAAAAAAGCTAACAAAAAATACGCCAAGTAGTTATTTAATAACTAGCTTAGTTTATCTTACGAGGTGTTGTCAGCTAATTTTATTAATATAAGTGATTGTAACCAATACTGAATTTACGCAGGCTAGGTATGTGTGTCAAGAACCTGATAGGGCTAATGCCGGGGAGCTATGCCACACAGTAAAAAAGCCCAGTAATCTCTCACTGGGCTTTTTGTTAAGTAAGCTTGTCATGCAAGCTAATGTTAATAAAGAGTGTTGCTTATTTACTTGCTTATTTTGCTTCGGGTTTTACTTCTGGCTTTACTTCGGAGTTTTTGTGGTGCTCTCTCCATTTGGCTTTCATTGCATCACGCTCAGCTTGCTCAATTTTGCCATCTTTATTCGCGTCCATCTTGGCAAAGTGCTGTTCTGCGCGTGCTTGGCGAGCACTCATAAATTCGTCACGGCTAATGGCACCATCTTTGTTGGTGTCGCTGTCTTGCATACTATGTCTTTTATGCGCGCATTTACCATCTGCTCCTTCGTGATTGGCATAAGCCATTTGTGCTAAACCTAATGTTAATGCTACCGCTGTCACTATGTGTAAAATTTTCATAAAAACTCCTTTTAAAAAATGTACTCCCTGCTTACAAAACGCGGGCGTGTTATAAATGTCTACATCCTTAGTAAAAGAGTTAAGGTTGCCAGCTTTTAAATGTTCAATTTAATGCTGGTTAGCTAGTGGTTTGTTAGCCCCGTCGGGCTATTGCTATAAATTAAGATATACGTAAGAATGTGTTTCATGAATTACATGTAACGCGGGAATAGCTTAAGGGGCAGAGCGCAACCTTTCCAAGGTTGATGTGTAAGGTCGAAACTTATTTCCCGCTCCATACTTAAAAAAACCTGGTGAGAAATCACTGGGCTTTTTTGTTGTATTTCCTAGCTGTTTTAATGCCGAATTGATGCTAAAAGGAAAAGGCCACATCCGAAGATATGGCCTTTTAAGTGGTGGTGAAAGAGGGACTTGAACCCTCGACCCCAGGATTATGAATCCTGTGCTCTAACCAGCTGAGCTACATCACCAATAAACTGTTTTGCATTGTTTCAAGCAAGCCCGCAATTTTAGTGGTTTAGGCGGTTGTTGTCAAAGTAAAAACCATTAAATATATGAGCTGAGTTAAAGCAAATTTTTATCTCAAAATTAAACTTGCTTAATTTAAACGTTGAACCTCTCGCAGCTAAACATTAAATCTAAAGTGCATGACATCGCCATCTTGCACGATATACTCTTTTCCTTCCAGCCGCATTTTGCCGGCTTCTTTGCTGCCTTGTTCGCCTTTGTTTTTAACGTATTCGTCATATTGAATCACTTCTGCGCGAATAAAGCCACGTTCAAAATCGGTGTGGATCACGCCTGCAGCCTGCGGGGCAGTTGCGCCTTTTTTCACTGTCCAGGCGCGCACTTCTTGCACACCAGCGGTGAAATAAGTCTGTAAACCAAGTAAATCATAAGCGGCACGGATGACGCGGTTTAAGCCCGGTTCATCTTGGCCTAACTCGCTTAAAAATAACAGTTTATCTTCGTCGTCCAGCTCGGAAATTTCGCCTTCAATTTTGGCGCAAATGCACACGACAGGCGCGTGTTCAGCCTTGCCTAGTGCCACAACTTTGTCTAAAAATGGGTTATTTTCAAAGCCTTTTTCATCTACGTTTGCCAAGTACATCACGGGTTTTACGGTGATTAAACACAACGGTTTAAGCAGTTGTAATTCGTCATCGTCCAAACCTAGGGTACGCACGGCTTTGGCTTCATTTAGGCACGGCAACACTTTCTCGAGTACCGCCATCAGTGCAATCGCTTCTTTATCGCCACTTTTAGCTTTTTTGCCCTCGCGCTGCATGGTTTTTTCGACTGTTTCCATGTCGGCCAACGCTAGCTCGGTATTAATCACTTCTATGTCGGAGAGCGGATCAATTTTATTGGCCACATGAATCACGTTGCCATCTTCAAAACAGCGTACTACGTGGGCAATGGCATCGGTTTCGCGAATGTTGGCGAGGAACTTGTTGCCTAGCCCTTCACCTTTGGATGCGCCAGCCACAAGGCCGGCAATATCTACAAACTCCACAATAGCAGGTTGCACTTTTTGCGGTTTTACAATATCGATTAGCGGCTGCAAGCGCGTATCAGGCACTTCCACAATGCCTACGTTAGGCTCAATGGTGCAGAAAGGGTAGTTCTCTGCCGCAATACCCGCCTTGGTGATCGCGTTAAAAAGCGTTGATTTGCCGACGTTAGGTAAGCCTACAATTCCACATTTCATCTGTTCTTCCAGTCTGTCTTTTGTTTAATTACTGCGTTGGCTGCGTTTTCATCGGCTGGCCGTACTTGTTGTACTGTCTGCGCCTCTTCATCCTTGCCGCCTTGTACTAAAACAAAATACAGTTGGCAGAACTATTGACACAATGGTATTAAATTAAGTTAATTTTTAGTATGCAATTTTAGCATCGCAC
>JAKFDL010000034.1:0-8929 GCA_036676175.1 Methylotenera sp.
CCTTTAACCGCATCCCAGCTATGCTCAATTACACAGCGGGTACGGCGGGTATGCAAAACGCTTGTATTTCCGCTGACATTAAAACCATTATCACCTCGCACAAATTTATAGAGGCAGCTAATCTGCAGAGCGTTGTTGAAGGCTTACAAAATCTGAAGATTGTTTATTTAGAAGATTTGCGTGCAGATTTTGGTGTGCTGGATCGAGCGTGGTTGATGGGCTACGCGCTGCATTATCCTCGCTCAGCCATGGAGACCAATCAATCAGATCAAGCCAGCGTAGTGCTATTTACCTCAGGTAGCGAGGGCAAACCAAAAGGTGTGGTGCACTCGCACAAAAGTATTTTAGCCAATATTGCACAAATTATGGCGGTGTTAGATATTAACCCCACCGATAAAATGATGATGGTGTTGCCTGTATTTCACTCGTTCGGGTTTACTGCCACACTACTGGCCTTGTTTAATGGCGTTAAAGTGAATATTTTTCCTTCGCCTTTGCAATATAAAGTGATTCCGGAAATTATTTACGACCGTGGTTGCACCATCTTTTTTGCTACCGGAACTTTTTTAGCCAATTACGCAAAATTTGCCCACCCTTATGATTTTTATAAACTCAGGCTGGTGGTGGCAGGTGCTGAAAAGCTCAATGACGAGGTACGCAAAATTTATCACGATAAATTTGGTATCCGTATTTTAGAAGCCTATGGCACAACTGAATGTGCGCCTGGCATTTCCATTAACACGCCAATGGCTAATTTAAATGGCTCGGTTGGCCAATTATTGCCTGGGTTGGAGGCTAGGTTAGAAGCAGTACCAGGTATAGAGAATGGTGGTTTATTGCATGTCAAAGGCGAAAACGTGATGATGGGCTACTACTTGTTCGACAACCCTGGCGTATTAAAACCACTTACAGATGGCTGGTATAACACTGGCGATATTGTCGAGTTGGACGCTGAAGGTTATGTGCACATTAGAGGCCGTGTCAAACGTTTTGCTAAAGTGGCGGGTGAGATGGTGTCACTAGAAGTTGTCGAGCACATCGCCTGCACCTGTGCGCCGGACTACCAACATGCGGCTAGCACTATTCCTGATGCACAACGCGGCGAAAGCATTGTTTTATTTAGCACCGATATAAAATTAAAGCGTGAAGATTTACAAATTGTCGCTAAGAATCTTGGCCTGCCGGAGCTAGCCGTGGCTCGAAAAATTATCCCGGTGGAAGATATTCCGCTACTTGGAACTGGCAAAACCGATTATGTAACGCTGAAACAAATGGCAGAAGCGACTTAATAAATTGATGAATCGTCGTCAATTTTTATTAGGATTAGGGGTGGCTGGTGTTTCCGGCTTGGCTTATAAAGGCTATAAATTTTGGCCTGTACAAGGCTTGATCAATCCCTGTTTATCTGGATTACCTAATGACATTCTAGAAAATTCGCTTATGCAGCAAATTTGGCAAGGCATTGATGCAAGCCAAGTATGGGATAGCCACGTGCATCTAGTCGGCACAGGGGATAGTCAATCGAACAATGAAAATAGCGTGTGGTTTAACACCAACATGGATAGCTATTGGCATCCGATTTTAAAAATACAAAAGAAGTTTTATATGAACGGTATTTGTGCTGCCAATGGCGACATAGATCAAAGTGCGGTAGAGCGTATGGCACAACTTACTGCAGAAATGCCCACTGGTTTTAAACTGATGTTATTCGCCTTTGACTGGTTTCATGATACAAATGGCAAACCCAATCAAGCAAATTCAATCCTCCATATTTCAAATGAATATGCAGCGAAAATAGCTAGTGAGCACTCACTATATTTTGAATGGGTAGCCAGCATACACCCTTACCGTGCTGATGCAGTTGACGCTTTAGAGCAAGTCAAAGCACAGGGTGCGCGTGCTATTAAATGGCTGCCGCAAGGCATGGGCATCGACCCTGCCAATGCAAAATGTGATGCATTTTATGCCGCTTGCGCGCGCCTTGATATACCAATTATTTGCCACAGTGGCCATGAAAGGGCTGTGCAAGGTGGCAATCAGGATGACGCTAACCCACTCAAATTGCGCCGCGCATTAAATGCGGGTGTGCGTATCGTGTTAGCACACTGCGCCAGTGATGGCAACGGTATTGATTACGACAACGGCAATCGAAAAATTAAGAATTTCGATTTATTTCTACGATTGATGGAAGTTTCGCAATATAAAGACTTACTATTCGGTGAAATCTCCGCCATTACTTTAATCAACCATGCCTGGGCAATTCAGCCATTATTAGAACGGAAGGATTTACAGAGTCGCTTACTAAATGGCTCGGATTATCCATTGCCTGCTATTCTGCCTGTGGTTTCATTAAAGCAGTTAGTCGGCAAACAGTTGCTAGATGAAAGCTATACTGAGTTTCTGGAGACGATTCGTTTGTATAACCCAATTATGTTTGATTTTGCATTAAAACGCCTGCTACGCTTTGAAGGCAGCGCTTTTCCTGCCAGCATATTCGAAACCAAGAAGTTTTTTGTATGACAATAGCGAATAAAACCCTTTTTTCACGTGGCATGATTGCCGTGCTTTTTGCACAGTTTGTGTCGGCATTGGCCGATAACGCACTACTGTTTGCAGCCATTGCACTACTAAAATCGCAATCTGCATCAGACTGGCAAATCCCGCTGCTGCAAGAGTTTTTTGTCCTTGCCTTTATTTTGTTAGCACCATTTGTGGGACCATTTGCAGATGGCTTCGCTAAAGGTCGTGTCATGCTAATGGCCAATTGCATTAAGCTTGTTGGCGCTATAGCAATGTTTCTCCAGGTACCGCCGCTGTTAGCTTATGGCTTGGTAGGGGTAGGTGCGGCAGCTTACTCGCCTGCAAAATACGGAATCTTAAGTGAACTGGTAACGCCCGCTAAATTAGTTAAAGCCAATGGCATGATTGAAGGCTCTACAATTGTCGCCATATTGCTGGGCGCAGTGTTGGGCGGCAAGCTCGCTGATGCTTCCACAAATATTGCCTTAGCCAGCGTGTGTGTCTGCTATTTATTGGCTGCTATTGCCAATCTATTTATCCCAAAATTACCAGTAGCCAGGCCAGATACTAAACTACAACCAAGCAAGCTTGTAAAAGAATTTATTGCTGCATTTAAAGTCTTAGTTTTCAACCAAGATGCACGTTTTTCACTTATTGGAACTAGCATATTTTGGGGCACCGGCTCTACGCTGCGATTGATACTTGTAGCTTGGGTGCCGATAGCCTTAAGTATTAATGACTTAAGCATGCCCGCTAATTTGAGTGGCGCTGTTGCGATTGGTATTGCTGTTGGCGCAGCACTGGCTGCCAATTTAGTCAGCCTAAAAAATGTTAATCGCGTATTACCGGCTGGACTACTCATTGGTTTGTTCATCATGCTGTTTGCACACACAAGCAGCTTGACGGTTGCCATTATTTTATTGGTGTTAGTGGGTGCGGCAGGCGGTTTTTATGTGGTGCCTTTAAATGCGCTGTTACAAGAGCGTGGTCACGAAACCGTAGGTGCAGGCAATGCAGTGGCAGTACAGAACTTTTTTGAAAATTTTTGCATGTTAACTCTGGTTGGGATTTATATCGTGATGCAAAAAAATAGTGTGCCTGTGATTAATATCACTTTTATTTTTGGTGGCATTATATTGTTTAGCATTGCTGTGTTATCCATAAAGCGTTTGCGACAAAGTCAGCACTCATAAGCAAAAGCTCCTAATAATCGTATAATAGTGGTTTACCCTATTTAGCAAAGTCTTTCATGTCTTTCTTCAAAAAACTACAGCACACAATATGGCATATCTCCAACAAACTCGGGCCTTTTGCCCCGCTTGTCGCCATGGTTTTGCTAGGTTTGATTATCCTCTCCCTGTCACGTATTGGATTGGTGCTATGGAA
Source organism: Methylotenera sp. (assembly GCA_036676175.1). Classification (GTDB taxonomy): domain Bacteria; phylum Pseudomonadota; class Gammaproteobacteria; order Burkholderiales; family Methylophilaceae; genus Methylotenera_A. The sequence goes on from JAKFDL010000034.1 coordinate 3,907, forward strand.
GTTTGAGCGTGTAACTCACACTGGCAAACTGATAGAGATTCTGCTGCAAGGTGTGCGAGTTGACCTAATCCAGTTTGGTTTAATGCTGTTAATCCCATTATTATTGGCACCAGTTTTTGCAACTTCTCAACTATTTAAAATTTGGCAAAAATTCACTTATTATTGGGTAATCGCTGGGATTGTTTTGCTGGTATTTTTAGAGGCATCTACTCCAGGCTTCATCATGGAATACGACGTACGTCCCAACCGTATTTTTGTGGAATATCTGAAATATCCCAAAGAAATTTTTAATATGTTATGGCGCGGCTTTAAAGTAGATATTTTTGCTGGCCTAGGTTTTACGCTATTGGCCATTTGGGGCATGCGCGGTTTTATGCAGCCTTGGCTAAAAGCAAAGCCGACTTGGTCTAACAAAAAAATATGGATTATTTGGCCGCTACTGTTTTTAGTCACGGCATTAGGTATTCGTTCTACTCTAGGTCATCGCCCTGCTAATCCTGCCATGTTTGCCATTACCCCAGATAGCATGGTGAATAGTCTGATCCTGAACTCAGGCTACTCTGTTATTTATGCGGCGTACAGCCTGCAGCACGAAAGTAAATCAAGCGATATCTACGGCAAAATGGATAAAGCCGATATTTTTAGATTAACAGGCGCACAAGATACTGATATTCCCACATTAAAAACGCTAACGCCAAGTGTGCAGCGCGACAAACCGTTAAATCTAGTCATTATTCTGCAAGAAAGCTTGGGCGCTACCTTTGTAGAGTCGCTCGGCGGCGTACCGGTGACGCCGAATTTAGAAAAGCTAAAAAGCGAGGGCATTTGGTTTACGCAGTTATATGCAACAGGCACCCGCAGCGTACGCGGCATCGAGGCCGTCATTACCGGCTTCCAGCCAACGCCTGCAGATAGCACTGTTAAACTATCACTTAGCCAAAAAAACTTTTTTAGTATTGCCGCCCTGTTAGAAAAACAAGGCTACTACACAGAGTTTATCTACGGCGGCGAGTCGCATTTTGATAACATGCGAAGCTTTTTTATGGGCAACGGATTTAAGCATATCGTAGAACAAAAAGACTACAAGAAACCAATATTTATTGGTAGTTGGGGTGCATCAGATGAAGACTTGTTGAATAAAACCCATGAACAGCTTCTGGCACACCACGCGAGTGGCAAGCCATTTTTTACATTAGCCTTTAGCTCCAGTAACCACGCACCGTTTGAATTCCCTGACGGTCGTATCGAGTTATATGAACAGCCTAAAGCCACCGACAACAATGCGGTGAAATATGCTGATTATGCGATGGGTGAATTTTTCAAAAAAGCTAAAGCGAGCGCTTACTGGAGAGATACTGTTTTTTTAGTTGTGGCAGACCATGACATTCGCGTACGTGGTGACACATTAGTCCCGATAGAACGCTTCCATATTCCAGGTCTTATTTTAGGTGCTGACATTCAGCCAAAAACCATCACAGCGATTGCCAGCCAAATTGATCTGCCAGTCACCGTATTGTCGTTAATGGGCATTCGCGCAGCTCACCCAATGACTGGACAGGATTTATCTAATATCCCTGAGAACTATTTAGGCCGCGCCATGATGCAATACAACTACAACTTTGCGTGGATGGAACAAACAACAGAAGCTAACGATGTAGTAGTGTTGCGTGAGGATAAGCCCGCTGCATTTGGCGTGTATGACATTAAGGCCAAACATTTAGATGAAACTGCCGCGCCTGCGCATGCTGATGAAATTGCACAGCGCGCCTTAGCCAATTCACTACTGCCAGCCTTGCTTTATACTGAACAACGCTATCGTTTGCCATAATGCGAATGGAAATTTGATGGCACAACAAACTTCCATGCTGACCAAGCAGGTTCTGCGTGATGGCTTGAGTTACATCTTAAATGGTGGTTTGCGCATTAAAAACGGGCACTTACCCACTAATCAACACAGCATACCGAGTAACTTTATTGGCATTTGCGTGGCGTCGAATGCAGACCCAGCAGTGGATGAGTACGTCGTGCAGCAGATACACACCTTGGGCGTAAAACGGGTGCGACTGGACTTTACCTATGGTGATTTTGACAATCACAATGCACGTTTTTTACGCAGGTTAATTGCAGAAAAATTCGAAATAACCTTGCATTTGCTACAGCCTTTTGACGCCGCAAAAAACATGCATACCCCAGCAGAACAAGCTGTTTGGCGGGATTTTCTAGTGCAAGTCTTAGATACTTTTGGTGCTGATATCCAAGAAATTGAACTTGGCAACACCATTAACCGCAAACGCTGGGCGGGCTATCATTTATTAGGGTTTTTTCAAACATGGGGCATCGCCCATCAGGAAATCCAGCGCCGTGGCATTACTTTAATCGGTCCTAATATCCAAGACTTTGAACCTTTATACAACATTAGTCTGCTTAAAACCTTAAAAAACCTCAATCAATTACCCGATATCCATAGCGATAATTTGTTTGTGGAACGGGTAATGGAGCCAGAGCGTTTTGATCATCGTGTATTTAAGTATCAATGGGCGCGCATTTTTAAATATAACTTGATTAAAAAAGCACATGTGCTAAAAAAAATCAGCACCGATTTTGGTGTTCCTAAACTGGCCTCCTCAGTCGCATTTTGGGCCATTTACCGTATACAGCGCTTATTGCCCGATGGTTTGCAAAAGCAGGCAGATTATGCGGCGCGTTATTTCCTACTGTTAGCCGCCTCAGGCAGCTTAACTCAAGCTAATTGGGGTGCGCTTATTTGCCAGCGTGAAGGCTTAATTACGGATGGCCTCACAGAAGCACAATACCCCGATTTAGAGCGAGTAGCCCACTACAAAAATGCGGATGGCGAATTAAAAAATTATCAACCCCACCCTAGCTTTAATGCATTGAAAACAGTGGCTGGCTTGATTCAAGGGGCAAGCTATATCGCACCTATTGCCACGTCACAAGGCCTGGAAATTCATCATTTTTTGCAAGGCAATACGCGTATTCATGCTGCCTGGGCCATTAACGGTAAAATGGCGTTTTTAAGTGATATTTACCCTCCAGAAGCACTGGCTACGGCCAAAATATTGCACCGCGACGGCGAGTTACTACTTAAAAATAAAGACCTCATCACAGAATCGCCTATTTATTTGCTATGGGATAACACTAAATGGGAAAAACTGGTACTGCATGTTAGCACCCCCATTTTGGCACAAGATGTTGCAATCCACGCACATATTGCCGATTTACATTATTTCAAGTTTAAAGACGGTGATTGGCAAGGCTTGGTATTGGCTAAGAATGCGTCCGATGCACAACTGTTGATGCACAAACTGCATCCCGATACGTTGCATGCACCCACCAAAGACGGTGCATTGCGGCATGCACGCAATGCGATTTGGGCAGTTCCTGACCCTAGGGATGTACATGGTGACTCGGCAAAACCAAAACAATTAACTGTTAAACAACCGATGAAAATGTATCCGCACAAAGCGTTTTTAGACCGCTTTAAGCCAAGCAAAGCCAAGCGTAGCTGGAATGGCGCGATGGAGTTGATGCGGCGTGGCGTGGGTACAGCACAACCTGTGGCTTACTTTGAAAAAACAGCTGATACCACACTCAAACAAAATTTTTATATCTGTGAATTTGTTAAAGCAGATGCCAACATTGGGCAAATATTTTCTGCTTACAGCAGAGGCGAATATGACTTTCTTGGCTTAAACCCTGAATCAGTTTACACGCAGCTAGCCCACTATTTTCATACCATGCATAGTCGCGGCATCCATTTTAGAGACCTATCTGGTGGCAATATCTTAGTAAATATTGCCAAGGATACTCATATGCATAAGGCGTTAAGTTTTTCGCTGATAGACACAGCACGCATCCATGCTTATAACCATAGCATTCGTTTTAATTTGCGTATTGCCGATTTAACACGCGCTTGTCACAAGTTAAATTGGGTTGGACGCGAACGCTTTATGCAAATTTATTTAGGGCTTTCTGGCAGGCAGTTTACTTGGCAAAACCGCTTACAGTTCCGCTTATACGATTTTAAAGTATCTTTGAAACGCACCATCGGTCGCAAAGGTATCAAGCGCCTGATTAAGCGCTTAAAAGGCCAGGCTTAATCTAATGAAAATCATGAGGCGCATTTAAGTAGTTTAGACACAACAGTTTTAGGGAAGCTGTGTAGTATTCAATCCACGTGATGCATAGTGTAAACGAGGCAGAACGAATTCTAACTTAAGGAGATTACTATGTGGACAACACCAGCTGCTACTGAAATGCGTTTCGGTTTCGAAGTTACAATGTACGTAATGAACAAATAATTATTTGTTTACGTATTAAAAAAGGGTGCTCACGCACCCTTTTTTATTGGCTGACTGATGGATTAGGTAATACAAATTCTTTGGGAAGTAGCACCCAGATTCTGCCCTGTTGCTTCATGCTGCCAGCCTGCTTACCTGCATTTTCACCCGCGCCCCAAAAATAATCAGCCCGCACACCGCCTTTAATTGCGCCACCCGTGTCTTGTGCTAGCATCAATTTTTTAAGTGGTTTATTCGTATTTGGCTGAGTGGTAGATAAAAATATTGGTGCGCCCAACGGCACATATCTTGGGTCTACTGCCACGCTACGTTCAGCAGTCAATGGCACACCAAGTGCACCCAATGGGCCTGGTAGCCCTGCAGGTAATTCTCTGAAAAACACATAACTGGGGTTTGCATTCAATAAATCGCGCAGTTTTTGCGGATTATCACGCGCCCAATCCTTAATGCCTTGCATGCCTGCCTGATCTTTATTCAGTTCACCACGCTCAATTAAAACGCGACCAATGGAATTATAGGTTTGGCCATTTTGGTCTGCATAGCCCACGTGCATATTTTCACCATTCTCAAACTGCACCAAGCCTGAGCCTTGCACCTGTAAAAAGAAACCATCCACGATGTCGTTAATCCACACTAACTCATTACCCGCCAAAGGTGAAGGCGTTGTTTCAATTTCAGCGCGTGTCGGGTAAGGCACCAAT
>JAKFDL010000035.1:0-1583 GCA_036676175.1 Methylotenera sp.
AACTAGCGCCCATACCGATATTTACGCCATAAGCCCCTATCACTAAATCAGTGAGGTCGTCGCCATTGATATCACCATCAATGCTGACAGAAGAGCCACAATTTCCAGATGACACTATCCCCGGAACTGTAAAACCGTTGGTGCCATTGAGCTGATCGAGGTTAAAAGTCGCAGGGAATTGGTTTCGACTTCCAAATATTACATAAATGGCGCCCAGACCTGAATTTGCATTAAGGGCCCCCAATGCCAGATCGGTAATTTTATCGCCATTCATGTCGCCTGCAGCGCTACTTGAATAGCCTAAATATCCACTCGCCGATGTCCCCGGAATAGTAAAACCATTGGTGCCAGTGAGCTGTGTAAGATTGAAGGTTGCCGGAAATGGACTTCGGCTGCCAAACACCACATAGCTGACGCCCATCCCTGAAGTTGCGTTATAAGCTGCAAGTACAAGATCATCGATACTATCCCCATTGATATCGCCTGCAATATTGGGTGAATTACCTAAATATCCAAATGGCTCTATCCCCGGGATAGTGAAACCGTTAGTGCCATCAAGCTGAGCAACATTAAACGTTGCCGGAAATGGGCTTCGGCTGCCAAATATCACATAACTGGCGCCATATTTTAAATTTGCAGTAGGCGCCCCAAGCACCAGATCGGTAATATTATCGCCATTGATGTCGCCTCCCGAGCCAGCCGAAAGGCCTAAAATTTCACTTGCTGCTGTGCCTGGTATCGTAAAACCATTGGTCCCATTAATCAGAGCAACATTGAAAACTGCGGAAAATGGGTTTTGACTGCCAAATATTACATGACTGGCACTTGAAGTTGTACGAGGCGCTCCCAGCACCACATCGGCGATGTAATCGCCATTGATGTCGCCGGCAGTACTAATCGAAGAACCTAGATGTCCATTTGACACCAGGCCTTGAATAATAAAACCATTAGTCCCATCCAGACTACCCAAATTAAATATCGCCGGAAACTGCTGCTGCATTACCGCGCGTTTGCCGACAGAAGCGGCTGGCTCATTTTTCATTTCGGCATAGGCTGACACCTGCGGCCAACAGGACAGTGAAGCAACAAGCGCAGGCAGCGCATTCTGACCCACGGCACTTGCTACCGCCCCGACTACCAATGCCGATTGACAAGTTAAATCATTCGTTTGCATCGCGGGCAACGTAGAACGAATTTCCTGGTTCCAGTAGTCTTCCAGATTCTCCTCGCTACTTTTCGCTACAATTTTTTCATCCAGGCCATTCTGTATGACAGTAAATTCCAGGGCAGTCTTTTTGCCTGCTTCATTCATCACGGTCAACGTTATCTTGTCCTGCGTAATTGCACGGATGCCGTATAACTTGAACTGCATGCCGTGCTCGCCCCCCAACGTCACGGAACCTTGTGCAGTGGCAATTCTGGTGTGCCCTTTCACAGAAGGATGACGATATTTCACGCCTTGTTCATTCGCGCTTACTTTAGGCATAAATCCCAGAGCGAGACGGCCTATCGTGTTTAACCAGGGCGTTAATTGCTTCTTTTGCTCCGCAGTCAATCCAGAATACGCCAATGCCTTTTCAACC
>JAKFDL010000036.1:0-2406 GCA_036676175.1 Methylotenera sp.
TGGCGCTGCTAAAAGAGAAAGGTCTATTGCCTGAATCAACGGTGAACGAGTTAAGTGAAGCTTATATTTTTCTGCGTAACCTCGAACACCGATTGATGTATGTAGATGATGCGCAAACACAAGAGCTGCCAAAGAGCGATGAAGCTAAAAAACGCATTGCTAATGCCATGAACTATGACGATTGGGAGTCATTTTTAGCCAAGTTAAGCTTCTACAGACAAAACGTACAGCAACATTTCGATGCAACTTTTACCGACGCCAATACTAGCCAACAAACGAGTAAGGATTCTTTAGTAACTGAAAAATCGCTATGGGGTGGCACATTAAACCCATCAGACGCTGAACAAGCGCTACAAAAGTTAGGCTATACAGAATCCGGAGAAACGCTGCGCCGGCTCAATACCTTGCATCAAGCTAACCGCTATGTGCAACTACCAGAACTTAGTCGCCAGCGTTTTGATGCGCTGATGCCACATGTCATTTCACTCGCGGCTACCATGCAAAACCCTGAAGTGACGCTGATGCGTGTCATTGATTTATTAGAAAGTATTTGCCGTCGCGCCAGTTACTTAGCTTTACTGTCAGAACATGCGCAAGCCATGCATTTGGTGGTTAAGTTGTGTAGCAGCAGCCCCTGGTTAGCCAACTATTTAACGCAACATCCAATTTTGCTAGATGAGCTTTTAGATACGCGTACCTTATATGCCGCGCCAGATTTCACAGCCATGCGTGCGGATTTAGTGAAACGATTAGCTGAATTTGAGGGAGATGTTGAGCGACAAATGGACACTATGCGCCACTTTAAACACGCTAGCGTTTTTAGATTTGCTGCGCAAGATATTAACGGTGAACTGGTGTTAGAAACGCTTTCAGATTACTTAAGTGCATTGGCCGAATTGGTGTTAAGTGTCAGCCTAGAAACGATATGGCCGTATATCAAAGGCAAACATATTGATATACCAAAATTTGCTGTGATAGGTTACGGCAAACTGGGTGGCAAAGAGCTTGGCTATGCCTCTGATTTAGATATAATTTTCTTGTACGATGATAATGCGCCTGAAGCTGGCGAGGTGTATGCGCGCTTCGCCCAGCGCATTAACAACTGGTTCAATAGTTTAACTTCTGCCGGTTTGTTATATGAAACCGATTTACAGTTGCGCCCAGATGGTAACAGTGGATTGCTTGTCAGCACCGTAGCTGCGTTTAGGGATTACCAACTTAATAAAGCATGGGCTTGGGAGCATCAAGCCATTACTCGTGCAAGGTTTGTGGCGGGAGATAGTGAGATTGGCAAAGCCTTTGAGCAGATTCGTATTGAAGTGCTCACTCAAGCGCGCGATACGGAAAAACTAAAAACAGAAGTGCTGAGTATGCGTGAAAAAATGCGCGCGGCTCAAAGCACGAGTTCAAAAAATAGCCCCCGTAAAAATGATACTGAAATGTTTGAGCTTAAAAATGGCACTGGCGGCATTATTGATGTGGAATTTTTAGTGCAATTTTTAGTGTTAACTTACGCAAAAAAACATCCGCAATTGACTGAAAATATCGGCAATATTGCCTTACTTAAACTGTTGGCTTCGTTCAATATAATAAATACAGACTTGGCTGAAAAAGTCGCAGTGGCTTATCGAGAATACCGTAAGATGCAGCATGCGTTGAAGCTACAAGGCATGACACAAACGAAGGTTGAGGCTAATTTAGTTAAACAGCATACCGTTGCAGTGACGGCTTTATGGAAGAAGGTTTTTGCTTAAATCTTATGAATGCCAAACCTTGCCATAAGCTTCAAGCAGCCTTTGATGCATGACGCTGCCTTCCATATTCGCCCCTAGCGTACCCAAACCAAAATACTGCTCTTCACGGTTTAATAAATTATGCGCTTGTTGTAAGGTTTCTGTGCCATAAAGTAGCATTAAATTGACTTCAAACGCAGCCGTATCTACTGACTCTGCCATCTCTCTAATTTGTACGATATTTTCAATGCAGCGGTAAATGCGGGCACGTTTTTCAGGCAATTCGCCAAATTGGGCAATCCAGGCACAGCCGTTTAAAATTTCATCCGTATCACCCGCAGCCAGCGCGGCATGTGTTTTCAATTCGCCCACACGTAAATCTACCCATGTCGTATTTGGGTCTGCGCATAGGCCTATTAATGTTGTTACAGGCAGCTCATCAGCCAGTTCTAAATCCAGTAAAGTATCTAATAATTTGGCGGATTCTGCTTGGCTTAGCTCCGGCAAACGTAGTGCAAAAGGACGCACCAGATTACCTACGGTGTTGTTCTCCCATTGCAATTCTTCTACTGGGTAAATTTCACTCATACCAGGCACAAAAATGCGGCAGGCGTATACGCCTAAATGGGTGAAATCTGCGATGTACATATCGTGGCCGCTGTTATGGATGGTA
>JAKFDL010000037.1:0-2117 GCA_036676175.1 Methylotenera sp.
GAGAGCTCAAACCCCTGCTTCGCGTAGAAACGCTGAGCCGATTCGTTTGTCTTGTCCGTGAGCAGCGTGATCCGCTTGCATCCCTCGGCGCGCGCAACCGAGATGGCTCGCCCCAAGAGCTGAGATCCAACGCCGGCGCCACGGAACGTCGAGGCAATCACCATGTCTTCAAGCAGCGCGACCCTCTCCCCGAGCGCAGTGGATATCGTGAACAGGAGATTCACCATCCCGACAACCACACCATCGGATTTGGCGACAAGGACAACACCGGTATCCGGACTGTCGATGATCCGAGCGAGGCCGCGTGCCTGTGCCTCTTGATTTGGCGTGAACTCGGCCTCTTGGGAAAATAGCACCGACAGGAGTGCGCTAAGCGCTGAAATATCTTCGGCAGTAGCTTTACTGATACGCATGCTGGATCGTGCTCCGAGATGTCTAAGGATTAAGCTAAGGGGCCGCGGAACGCGGTTCCAGCGAATGAAATGAGCGTCTTCAACGCCTCGTTAGGCAAAGTGCTCACCTATGTATGGCTTGAGTAGCGCTGTTGCATAGGTAAATAAGATCGCAATACACACAATGATTGCGATGAACATCAGCGTAAGAAATTTGCTGCCGCCAAAACGTACACGCCACCACCACTTGAAGTTTAGCAAGCCGATAAGGATGAAAGGCACAGTTGATAGTGTAATAGCTACACCGGTTGCCGTTTTTGGTTCCGTTGCTAGAAGCGAAGCAAATGTTAACAAAATAATCATGATCGCTTTATGGCGGCGATCACTCTTGGAGTTGTGTAATGGAATTGGTTCCATGTTTTACCTAACGATTAAGTTAAGGGGAGGCTTTAGCCCGTCCCAGTGAGCGAAGCGAACGGTTTGAGCGCATTATTAGCGGGTCTGCACGGTATTTAGGCTGATGATATGAATCCCCAAGGTGGTTTTTTGAATCTGCAGTGTATAGATGCCAACTGTGGGGAGTAATTTATACTGGGATTCCGTTATGCATATATGATTTGGCATTGCCCTTTCGATGGCGTGCCCTGTGAGTCGGAAATCGCAGCTTTTTCTACTGTGGTGGAGATTTTTGGATAGCTCAATAGTTATAGATTTATCGTTTCCTAGTGCCCGTGTTGCAATGTCAGCTATTCCGTGTGTGATGGAAATCCAGAACAACGCGAATAGCATTCCGGGCAAAAGTAAGAGGGCAAGAATTTTTCTTGAAATTGATGCTCCGGATTTGAAGTGCGTGCGCCTAGTTACCAGCGCCCAATGGTAGATCAAGGTGAAGATTGCGGCTAGTGCAATTGATATATTAGCTCCAAATTTCGACCACTCTGAAGATGGCACGAAGTCTACCCACCATCCGTATCCCCAAAGTGCGAAAAAAGCAAAAATTAAATTGAATACAATAATTCTTTGCTTGGATGGCCGTTCAAGCCCATAAAACACTGTCTTCCAAGACACGATTTAACTCCTATGCCGCTAACGATTAAGCCAAAGATCCCAGTGAGAGAAGCGAACGACTTGAACCACTAGTCAGTTTATACATCTCCGCCGTCGTGAATTTTAAGCGCGCTTGCGATGGCTTCTCTAAGCGCAATTATTTCCTTAACGTGCTGATTTGGTGATATTGGGCTTTGGTTGAATTTTGCGAGCATTAAGTGTTCGCCTTTTGGGCCGCTTAAGTGCAAAGACCTACCGGCGTAACTTTCGATTTGCGTGTAGATTCTGGAATATTTTGAGAGGTCAATTTCCGATTGGCGCCGAAATGAATATGGCTTTCTGTATACATATTTCAGCGTTTTATTTTGTATATTTATTAATGCTGATACAGGTTTTGCCAGCATGAAGGCGTTTAAAACCAAAACCGCTGCGATTGCAATTGTAGTGGTGGCTACCTTGATTGTGACTACAAACAGCATCGTTGAATAAAAGGCCTGTAGAAGCCATTGCCATGAGTCTGTGGGAAGCTCGATGAATTCTTCAGTCATGTGAATAATCTAACGAGACTGTAGAAAAACCCCAAAACCACTCCCGCCATCAGGGCTCACAGTACTTTTTTCGAGTAGCTGCGAGTGCATCCGACAGTGGGCGTTCTTTGGGGATATGTGAGTGATTGGC
>JAKFDL010000038.1:0-7451 GCA_036676175.1 Methylotenera sp.
CCAATGCCGGATTTATCCATCGCGCCATCAGCAAGATGCGCGAACCAAGCGAACGCCAGAAAGGCGCTGGCCGATAGCGCTATTGATAACTGGCTGAGCAATTTGGCGTTGAACATAAACCCCTAACGTTTGAATTAAGGGGCGCCGTTAGGCGTCCCGCTTGAATGATGGCTTAGAAGAATAAATTTTAGTTGCCCCTAATTAACTATGCTCGCTAACGTTCAACTCGTAATTAAACTTACCGCCACTATCAAGACAGCGATCAATTTTTAATTGTTTAGGTAAATCAAAGATAAGTGCCAAACCAAAAATAATTATTAATATTCCAATAAAAATTGCCCATTTTCTCTTAGCAGAAGATGTCATTGGGGTTAATCCTTCTAACGTAAAGTAGGCATCCTATTTGACGCTTTATTTTGCGTCAAATGAGACATTTGGTTGTTATTAATATATAAAATATACAAATAAATCATGTTGTTATTAATTTATAGTACATCCTAAACTTAGAAAGTAAAACCATCAAGCTCTCTTATCAATCGGCACAAACTCACGTTTTGCTTCACCTGTGTAAAGCTGTCTCGGACGGCCAATTTTATGTTCCGGGTCGCTATTCATTTCGCTCCATTGCGCTATCCAGCCAGCAGTGCGGGCAAGTGCGAAGATGGCGGTGAACATTGAGTTGGGAATACCCATGGCGCGCATGACGATACCACTGTAAAAATCCACGTTCGGATAGAGTTTTTTACTGACAAAGTATTCATCTTCCAGCGCGATTTTTTCCAGTTGCATGGCGAGTTTAAACATAGGGTCATCATGCAGTCCCAGTTCGTTAAGCACTTCGTGGCAAGTGGTACGCATAATAGCGGCGCGGGGATCCATATTGCGATACACGCGATGTCCAAAGCCCATCAGCCTGAAACTGTCCGTTTTATCTTTGGCGCGTTTAATAAATTCGCCAATGCGCGATACATCACCAATTTCTTCTAGCATGGTAAGGGTGGCCTCGTTAGCACCACCGTGTGCCGGTCCCCAAAGTGAGGCAATACCTGCAGCAATGCTGGCAAACGGGTTGGCGCCACTAGAACCTACCAATCTAACAGTAGAGGTTGAGGCGTTTTGCTCGTGATCCGCATGCAGGATTAAAATTTTCTCAAAGGCGCGCGCCAATATTGGATTTGGCGTGTAATCTTCGCACGGCGTGGCAAACATCATATGCATAAAGTTTTCGGCATAATTCAGCTTGTTTTGCGGTTGCATAAACGGTTGGCCAAGGTTGTATTTATAGCTCCACGCCGCAATAGTAGGCATTTTGGCTAGCAGCCTAAAGGCAGAAGTTTCGCGGTGCTCGGGGTTATATACATCCATCGAATCAAAATAGAACGCTGACATACTGCCTACCACGCCAATCATGACTGCCATTGGGTGTGCATCGCGTCTGAAGCCACGGAATATATTGCTGAGCTGATCGTGCAACATGGTGTGGCCTGTGATGCGGCTGGTAAATTCGGCTTTTTGTGTGGCGTTAGGCAGCTCACCCTTCATTAGCAAATAAGAGACTTCTAAAAAGTCACAATGCTCAGCTAATTGTTCAATAGGGTAACCACGATGCAACAACAGGCCTTTTTCGCCATCAATAAAGGTAATATTCGATTGGCAGGCGGCGGTGGCCATAAAGCCTGGGTCGTAAGTGTAGATATCATGCTTGCCTAGCGTGCGAATATCAATCACTGGATTGCCTGCGGTGCCAGTAAGCACAGGCAAATCTATCGACTTGGCACCGTTATCAAAAGTGATGGTAGCTTTGGTTGGTTTTGTTGTCATATGGCAATCTTTAAATTAGCTTTTAACTAGATTATACGCAAGGATTCGCCAAAATGTTTAACGCAAGCGTTGTTAAAACTATCACGACAGGTGCTTCAACGCTATAAAAACACCATTAAGAACAGCGTGCTTAGGCAGGATAAATGGCACCCAGTACGCGTGCTCCTACGGCACCAGTGGCTTCAGGCAGATTGCTAGGCTTATTTTCTAGCGTTTGTTTGGCCAACCAGGCAAATGCAACGGCCTCCACCCAATCTACGCCCACACCAAGTGCTTCAGTAGTGGTTACCGATATGTGCCCTAAGAGTGCTTGTATGTCATTCATCAGTAAGGTGTTGTGAGCGCCACCACCGCATACATACACTTCATCTATATCAATATGTGCAAGCGCGTCGTGTATGCTATGCGCAGTGAGCGCTACCAAGGTGCGCGCTACATCCTGCGGCTGCAAATGCGGGTAAAGCTGGTGTTGTTTTAACCAATGATCACTAAACAAATCGCGTCCCGTGCTTTTGGGCGGCGGCAATGCAAAATAAGGCTCTGCCAGCATGTCAGACAATAAGGTTGGCAGCAGTGTGCCAGTGGCTGCCCAAGCGCCGCCCTTATCGTAATCTTCGCCAGTTTTTAATTTAGTCCAACTATCCAATAGCATATTGCCGGGGCCAGAATCAAAGCCAAGCACAGCAGCATTTTTTGTTAAATTAGCTTTGGGTAAATAAGTAATATTGGCTATGCCGCCGATATTAACAATGGCGCGGTTTTTATCTGCACTGGCAAACAAGGCTTTGTGAAACGCCGGTACCAGCGGCGCACCTTGCCCGCCAGCCGCGATATCACGGCTGCGAAAATCGCCCACTACACTAATATTCGTCAACTCAGACAGTAGGGCATTGTTGCCAATTTGCAACGTAAAACCAAGTTCAGGTCGATGCCGAATCGTTTGGCCATGACAGCCGATGGCGCTAATATCTGCTGCATTTAATTTGATTGAGCTGAGCAATTGATTAACTGCATCTGCATATAAATGGGCAAGCCTGCAACCCAGTACAGATGCAGCTTCCAGCTCATTATGTTGCGGCGTATGTAAGGCTAGTAACTCTGTTTTTAAAGATTCTGGGTAAGCTAGGAAGTGTGTATCTTTTAGCTGGAAGGTGCCATTTTCAAACGCAGTTTGTTCAAAATTACAAAGTGCTACGTCCACACCATCCAGACTGGTACCAGACATAATGCCAACAAATAACTGTGAGTTTTGTTTATTTGTGCTCATGGTTTAATCGCGGGTGGCCATATAGCTGCGGTTTAACATTTCAATTTGTGCAAGATAACTTTGGCTTTTCGCATCAAATTCTTTTTTATACTTTGCATCAATCGGCACGCTGGTGGGTAATGCCACTGTGAGTGGGTCACGATGAACTTTGTTGACTAAAAATTCATAATGTAAATGCGGGCCTGTGGCTAAGCCTGACATGCCCACATAGCCAATAATATCGCCTTGGGCTAGCTTCTTGTTTTTACGCAAGCCTGCGGCAAAGCCAGATAAATGTCCATACACTGTACTGATACCGTTTTCATGCTTAAGTACAACCACATTACCGTAGCCGCCCTTGCGGCCTGCAAATTCAACAATAGCATCGCCAGCCGCCTTAATCCGCGTGCCAGTTGGCGCAGCTAAATCCACACCCTTATGCGCTTTGAAGCGATGCAATATAGGATGAAAGCGCCCTGCGTTAAATTTAGATGAAACCCGGGTAAATTCCACAGGCGTGCGCAAGAAAGACTTATGCAGGCTTTTGCCGTCTGGCGTGTAATAGGCAAATTTTCCAGCAACATCGCCAAAATGAATCGCCTGATAGGTTTTGCCCTTGTTTACAAACTCAACCGCCAACACATTGCCCACCCTCGCCAACTCGCCCGCGTTATAAAACGCTTCATAAATCACGTTAAATTTGTCGCCTGGGCGTAAGTCATCATGAAAATCAATCTCGCCCGAGAAAATCTCTGCAATTTGCAGTGCGATTTGATCAGGAATGCCCGCGTCATCTGTAGCACCAAATAAAGAGTCACGAATGGTGGCTGATTTTAGAACAGGTGTACTCTGCAAGGCCAGCTTTTCGGTAGTAACTGTAAAACCATCCTGTGCTTGGCGGGCCACCAGGATATTTTCAGCGTCAAGTTCGTATTTCAGATGTAGCAACTTACCGTCTAAATTAGTTTTGGCTTCTATACTGTGGCCAGGCATCAGCTGTGTATTGATAGCGCGTGAATCAGGTGATAGCATTAAAAATCTAATTGCCTCTTCGTCTTTAACGGTCAAGCGTTCAAACAAGCTACCTAGTGTATCGTTATGACGTACTTGATCGGTATGCCAAAATAATTCATTTGAACTTAACTGATTAACTGTGGGTGCCAAGAAAAGCTCTTGTACAACCGTTTTTGTTTTGAGTTGATTAGAAATGCCAGTTGAATTGGGATTAAATGCCGCTAATACCCCAAAAATAGGTAAAAGCAGAACAATTAATAACCAGCGTAGTTTTATTTTATAGAGGTGTAATACTTTGCGCAGGTGGATGAATATGTTTTGCGTTAAAATATAAAACTTAGATTTTTTAATATTACCTAGTTGCATAAGAATGATAAAAAAATCGCCTAAATCCTTGAAAACGCTTAATCATTAAAGGCATGGTAACAGAAAAGTTAAAGCGATAAAAAGTAACAAATTGTAAACACACAGGCAAATAGTCAGCTTACAAATTAAAACCAAGCTTGTATAAAATAGATTTGGAAAACACGTGAACACAGATATCAATCAAGCGCTTGACATTATTAAGCGTGGCTCAGAAGAGCTTTTACTAGAAGTCGAGCTCATCGAAAAGCTAAAAAAAGGGGTGCCATTACGCATTAAAGCAGGCTTTGACCCCACTGCGCCAGATTTGCATCTTGGGCATACCGTGCTCATTAACAAACTGCGCCACTTCCAAGACTTGGGCCATCACGTATTATTTTTGATTGGGGACTTTACTGGCATGATTGGTGACCCCACCGGCAAAAGCGCGACGCGTCCACCGCTCACAAAAGAACAAGTCGCAGAAAATGCTAAGTCCTATGCCGAGCAAGTCTTTAAGATTTTAGACAAAAACAAAACTGAAATTGTGTTTAACTCTAGCTGGCTTACCGATTTGGGGGCAGCAGGCATGCTTAAGCTGGCCGCCAGTCTTACGGTTGCTAGAATGTTAGAACGCGATGACTTTTCAAAAAGATTCAAGTCCAATCAGCCAATCGCCATTCACGAATTTATGTACCCGTTATTGCAAGGTTACGATTCAGTTGCCTTGAAAGCAGACGTGGAACTGGGTGGAACCGATCAAAAATTTAACCTGCTTATGGGGCGTGAACTGCAAAAACAAGCAGGTCAAGCGCAACAGTGTGTACTTACCATGCCATTGCTAGAAGGCTTGGACGGTGTTAATAAGATGTCGAAATCGCTCAATAACTATATTGGGATTAATGAGCCGCCGGAAATTATTTTCGCCAAACTCATGTCGATATCAGATGATTTGATGTGGCGTTATATTGAGCTGCTGTCGTTTGAGAGCCTGGAAACGATTGCAAAATGGAAAGCAGATATTGCCGCTGGCGAAAACCCACGTAATATTAAAGTGAAATTCGCCCAAGAAATTGTCGCGCGCTTTCACAGCCAAACGGATGCAGAAAACGCATTGATTGATTTTCAAACGCGCGCTAAAGGTGGTATTCCAGATGACGTACCTGAAATGACTGTGGATATTGGCTTGCAGGCAATCGGTATTGCACAGCTGTTAAAACTGGCTGGCTTGGTAGAAAGTACGAGTGAGGCTAATCGCGCGATTGAGCAGGGTGGTGTAAAGTTGGATAGCGAAAAAATTACTGATAAAAACTTGCAACTCAACAAAGGGCTGACAGTGGTTGCGCAGGTGGGCAAACGCAAGTTTGCAAAAATTACACTAAGCTAAAAAATTTAGCTAACCACTCTTACATGGTTTTCTTCTTAGGAAAGTCATGTATGACTGATGCTTTTACAAAGTTATCCTGGTAAGGGTGTGTGTTGTTGTTGTAAAGGTTAGCAATCTTCTTAACGTACATGCGCGTTTCTGGGTACGGCGGAACGCCTTTATATTTGTCTACTGCACCTTCTCCTGCATTGTACGCTGCCGCCACTAACTCAACATTGCCCTTGTAATAAGCCAGCAACCAACGCAAGTAAGCCAGCCCACCTTTGATATTATCTTCAGCCTTGTAGGCATCTTTAACACCAAAGCGTTGTGCAGTCTCTGGTATCAGTTGCATCAAGCCCTGTGCATTTTTTACGGAGGTGGCTTGTACATTAAACCCTGACTCAACCGCAATAAATGCCATCGCTAAATTAGTATCGATTTTGTAGCGCGGTGCAAGTTTATTCACCAACTTTAATACGTGGCGTTGCGAATAAAACAGGGCTGCCGTTTTTTCTGAGATTCCTTTTCGTTCTTCAGTGTCGGTTGCATCAAGTGAGCTAGCTTTTGCAACTGGTGGGTCAGGCAGTAGGCAAGTTGGCAAGGTGGAAGTTGATTGCACCTCTGAAATTCTTGCTACTGATTGTTGCGCGCTGCTATGCCCTTGCTCGGCGGCTTTGGCATAAAGCTGAGCGGCAATACTTTTATCTGCAGAAATGCCTTTACCATTCTCATACATCCAAGCCAGAGCAAAAAGGGCATCGGCATCACCGGTTTTTGCTTGCTTACAATAATTAGCGACAACTTCAGCATAACTATTTGGGGAGCCATCAATGCGGTTAAACTTAAATGCCATTGCCACCAAAGCCGCATTTGGGTTGTTTAGTGAAGGTTTGGTATTCTGTTTATTTAAAATTTCGGTAGATAAGGTTTCTGAATTGCTAACGTTATCTTGTTTGTTGTGCGATATTGCAGTTTCGTTAGCAAACACAATAGCGCAACTAAGCAAGCCAGTTGCTAACAGCAGGGCTTTAGGAAGCAATAAGCAAACAGGTTTTGAGTGCATGTACCTACATCCAACGATTATATAGTAATGAATTATAACAATATGCTATAAGGCATCTATGGCCCGTTCGGGCTACATTCTGTTAGATAACACACAAAAAAATGATATTGATCGCGACTTAAATGAGCTATTAAGTACTAAGTCATTAATCATGGAGTTGTAATAAATTTGTAATTTTTCAATTTGGGGCTTGACCTAATCCTAAGCCTCTGTAAAATGCGCGCCTTCGCTTGAGATTCAGGCGAAAAGCGCAACGCAAAATACGGGTTAAGAAATAAATATAAATTAGTTTAAATTTAACCTTGACCAGCTCGCAAAGCTCTGTATAATGCGCGCTTCGCTTGAAATAACGCAGTAAATAAAAACGTTTTCAAGCACTGCTCTTTAACAATATGAACGACTGATAAGTGTGGGTGTTTGTGGTTAAGACACTTGCATAGACGCAACGAATGCTTGACCTTGTAAAAGGTTAGGAATGTTTTGTTGTTTGGTTTATGTGAGACTCAAGATAACAAATGCTTACACTTAGATTTATGACAAGTATGTAAATAGAACGCTTCAGTTAAATGGAGCGGTCGACAAGACACACCTTGAAA
>JAKFDL010000039.1:0-46488 GCA_036676175.1 Methylotenera sp.
ACACATCGCACGGCACGTAAACATCGGGCAAAAAGTGCATCTCTACACGAATCACGCCATCACCTTGGCAGGCTTCACATCGTCCACCCTTGACGTTGAATGAGTAACGGCCTGGGCCGTAACCACGTGCGCGGCTTTCTGGTACTGCAGAGAATAAATCGCGAATCGGCGTGAATAAGCCAGTATAAGTAGCAGGGTTAGAACGCGGCGTGCGTCCAATCGGGCTTTGGTCGACATCCACCACTTTGTCGAAAAATGCCAAGCCTTCAATTTCCCCAAATGGTGCAGGCTCTGCGTTGCTACCGTATAAATGCTGTGCGACAGCGCGATATAAGGTGTCGTTGATCAATGTGGATTTGCCACTGCCAGAAACGCCGGTAATGCAAGTGAGTAAGCCAACGGGAATTTCAATCGATACGTTTTTTAAATTGTTGCCTGTAGTATTGCTCAGCTTGAGCCAGCGCGCAGGGTCAGCCTTAGTACGCGTTTTTTTGTAGATGATTTGTTTTTTCCCGCTTAAATATTGGCCAGTCAGTGATTTTGTATTGGCTTGAATTTCTGCAGGGGTGCCTTCTGCTACAATCTGTCCACCATGCTCACCTGCGCCAGGGCCAATGTCTACTACATAGTCGGCTTCCAAAATCGCATCATGATCATGTTCTACAACGATGACCGTGTTGCCAATATCGCGCAGACGTTTCAGCGTGTCTAATAAGCGATCATTATCACGCTGATGCAAGCCAATTGAGGGCTCATCCAGTACGTACATCACGCCAGTTAAGCCACTGCCAATTTGTGAGGCCAAGCGAATTCGTTGTGCTTCGCCCCCAGAAAGCGTTTCTGCTGAACGGGATAAAGATAAATATTCCAGCCCAACATTGGTTAAAAATTTCAGACGGTTTTGAATCTCTGTCACAATTTTATCGGCAATTGCGAGTTTGGCACCTGTTAACTCTAGTGACTCAAAGAAAGTGAGTGCTTGCTTTAATGGAATTTCGCATATTTGGTGAATATTTTTATCACCTACTTTTACGTGACGTGCTTCTACGCGCAGTCGTGTGCCCGCGCATTCGGGACAACTTTGGTTGTTAAGGTATTTCGCTAACTCTTCGCGCACGGCGGAAGAGTCACTTTCGCGATAACGCCGTTGCAGATTATTTAAAATGCCTTCAAATGTATGCGTCTTGCCAAAAAATGTACCACGCTCATTTAAATATTTAAAGGCAATCACTTCGCGACCACTGCCATTTAATAGTACATCTTGAATATGCGGCGGCAAATCTTCAAACGCCATTTCGAGGTCAAAGTTGTAATGCGCAGCTAAACTTGCCAGCATTTGAAAGTAGAACTGGTTGCGCTTGTCCCAGCCTTTAATGGCACCACTAGCTAGCGATAAGGTGGGGAAAGCCACCACGCGTTTAGGGTCAAAAAAGCTGATATTGCCCAAACCATCGCATTTTGGGCAGGCACCCATTGGGTTATTAAAGCTGAATAGGCGCGGCTCTAACTCTGCAAGTGAGTAATCACAAACTGGGCAACTGAATTTGGCCGAAAATAAATGCTCTTTTTCAGAATCCATCTCAAGCGCAACCGCTTTGCCATCGGCCAACCGCAAAGCGGTTTCTAAGCTCTCAGCAATACGTTGCTTTAACTCTGCGTTCACTTTTAGCCGATCCACCACCACATCGACATTATGCTTGGTAGTTTTTGCCAGTTGCGGCAGGGCATCCATTTCGTAAATTTTGCCGTCTATTCTAAGGCGTACAAAGCCTTGTGCTTTTAGCTCGTCAAATAAATCCAGCTGTTCGCCTTTACGGTTAGCAACCACAGGCGCCAGAATCATTAATTTAGTATCTTCTGGTAGCTTCAGCACCGCATCTACCATTTGGCTCACGGTTTGCGCTTCCAGCTTGATATTATGTTCGGGGCATTCTGGGTCGCCTGCTCTGGCATAAAGTAGGCGCAGGTAATCGTGAATTTCCGTGACAGTGCCCACTGTAGAACGCGGATTGTGTGAAGTGGATTTCTGCTCAATGGAAATAGCAGGCGACAAGCCTTCAATCAAATCTACATCGGGTTTGTCCATGCGTGCCAAAAATTGCCTTGCATAGGCAGAAAGGCTTTCCACGTAGCGACGTTGGCCTTCCGCATAAAGCGTATCAAAGGCTAAGCTAGACTTCCCCGAGCCTGATAAGCCGGTGATGACGATGAGTTTGTTTCGAGGTAAATCCAGCGAAATATTTTTTAAGTTGTGGGTGCGCGCACCGCGAATTTTAATAAATTCCATTTATCTTTTAACGAACATTAAGGCAACCTGATAATATACCGCCTTTAGCAAAATAATTTCAAATAATTAACGATACTTAATGAGTTTAGTCGAAAAAATGCCCAAAAATGAGCTTAGGGCGAGCATAAGTTTGGCCTCTATTTACGGCTTGCGCATGTTGGGCATGTTTCTCATTTTGCCTATCTTTGCTATCTATGCCACGCAATATACAGGCGGCAACAATAGTATGCTGGTGGGTGCCGCCTTGGGTGCTTACGGTCTCACCCAAGCCTTATTCCAATTGCCATTTGGCATGGCGTCGGATAAATTTGGGCGCAAAAAACTCATTTATATTGGTTTAATCATGCTGGTGATGGGTAGCGTTATTGCGGCCTTGGCAACAGATATTACGACGGTCATCATTGGCCGTGCGCTGCAGGGTGCAGGCGCTGTGTCTGCGGTTGTAACGGCGCTGTTGGCCGATTTAACGCGCGAAGAACATCGTACCAAAGCCATGGCCATGATAGGCGCGACGATAGGCGTTACGTTTGCGCTATCACTGGTGTTAGGTCCTGCATTGGCACATTGGGCGGGTATTGCGGGCATTTTTTGGTTAACCGCAATACTGGCTTGTTTGGCTATATTAGTGGTTAAATTTGCGGTACCTAATCCTATTTTAAGTAGTTACCATTCTGATGCCAGCGCTACACCAGCTAAATTAAAAGATGTGTTAAAAAATACACAGTTGCTGCGGTTAAATTACGGTATTTTTGCACTGCATGCTGCGCAAATGGCTATGTTTATTGTGGTGCCACTTGCGATTCAAAATACCAGTAACTTAGATGTGAATCATCATTGGCAAGTGTATTTGCCTATATTGTTAGGGTCGTTTTTGTTGATGATACCCGCCATTATTGTCGGCGAAAAGCGCGGCCTATTAAAACCTATATTTATTGGCGCAGTGGCGCTGATGTTGTTTGCACAGCTTTGTTTCGCAGGCTTAATCCATAGTTTTTGGGGCATTATATTCTCGCTATTTACCTATTTTGTCGCTTTTAATATTTTAGAGGCTTCACTGCCTTCACTGATATCTAAGCTAGCGCCAGCCGCTGCTAAAGGCACTGCGATGGGTGTTTACAATACTGCTCAATCGCTAGGTGTGGCAGTGGGTGGTTTGGTGGGCGGTTACTTGGCACATCATTATGATTATCCGACAGTATTTATATTTTGTGCCGTGCTGATGAGTGTTTGGTTGCTGTTGACTTTTAGCATGAAAACTCCCCCAGCCGTGCGCACAAAGATGTATCATTTAGAGCGGACGACAGAAGCGCAGGCAACTGCATTAACTAAAAAAATATCAGCACTGCCATATGTGCATGAGGCCATTGCGATTGCCAAAGAAGGCGTGTTAATTGTTAAAATAAATACACAAAACAAACAAGCAGCAAATGGCGAGCAAGAAATTTTAGATATAGTGATGAATAAATAACGGGAGCAGAAAATGGCATCGGTAAATAAAGTAATTTTAGTTGGTAACTTAGGACGCGACCCAGAGGTGCGTTACATGCCCAATGGTGAAGCTGTAGCTAACTTTAGCATTGCCACTACCGAAAACTGGAAAGACAAAAGTGGTGTTAAGCAAGAAAAAACGGAATGGCATAATATTGTGATGTACCGCCGCTTAGCTGAAATAGCGGGCGAATACCTTAAAAAAGGCCGCCCGGTATATATTGAAGGCCGTTTGCAAACCCGTAAGTGGGAAAAAGATGGCGTCACCCGCTACACAACTGAGATCATTGGTGACCAAATGCAAATGCTCGGTAGCAAAGATGGCGGCGGCAGTTCAAATGCAAGTTACGATGGTGGCATGGATCAAGGCTATGCGCCTGATGACACGAATCAATCTCAACCGCGTCAAGCATCACCAGCACCTACAGCCAACCAGCAAGCTCCTGCAAGCCAAGGTTCAGCAAAAACAGGCGGCAATTTCGATGATTTTGAGGATGATATCCCTTTTTAACCTAATGATAACTGTGTGAAAAAATGGCCACAAATGTGGCCATTTTCTATTTTAAAATTATTACTTCTTGTGATTATTTCAATTGCTTAATACCCGTAAATTTTTTCTGTGAAGTAACCAATTGGTTGACATCAGTTATAATCGCATATTCGGGATTTCGTTAATCAAGTTACTGTTAACTCAATATTTTTTAAAGTTTTAAACATTATTTTAGGTTCAATAAAGCAACACTATGCCAATTTATGACTTTGCATGTACAAACTGTGGTTTTAAAGCAGAGCTGATGCGTAAAATCAGTGAACCCACCTTAACTGTTTGTCCACAATGCAGCAAAGAAACCTTTGCTAAAATGCTTTCAGCGCCCAGTTTCCAATTAAGCGGTAGTGGCTGGTACGCATCTGATTTTAAAGATAAAAAAACCAGTAACGTTGGCAATGGCAGTGAAAAATCCACAGATAAAACCGAAGCCAAAGCCGAAACCAAAACTGAGGTAGTTGACACAAAACCTACTGCTTGTAACCCGGGTTGCGCATGTCACTAATTCAAAAAGTTAACATGAAAAAATACTTTATCACTGGCTTACTGGTGCTGGTGCCGCTATTTATCACAGTATGGGTGTTGAGCTTCCTGATTCATACCATGGATCAAAGCCTACTTTTGCTGCCAGCGGCATGGCAGCCTAAAGAACTGTTTGGTTTTAATGTGCCAGGTTTAGGCGTTTTACTTACTTTAGGCATCATTTTCGGCGCTGGGCTAGTGGCGACTAACATTTTTGGTCAGCATCTCATTGAGGTTTGGGAATCCCTATTAGCCCGCGTGCCGGTTGTAAAAACCATCTATTCCAGCGTCAAACAAGTTTCAGATACTCTTTTTTCAAATACGGGCAATGCTTTCCGTAAAGCCGTGCTGGTGCAATATCCACGGGACGGCAGTTGGACAATTGCCTTTATTACAGGCGTACCTGGCGGTGATGTAAAAGAACACCTTTTTGGCGATTACATCAGTATTTATGTGCCGACTACGCCGAATCCCACATCTGGCTTTTTCCTCATGATGCCAAGAGAAGATGTGATTGACTTGGATATGAGTGTAGACGAGGCCCTGAAGTATATTATTAGCATGGGTACAGTGACACCAAAAGATACCCTCACACAACAACTTCGTTTTCAACAAACACAACAACTATAGATAATTTTATGATGATGCGTACACACTATTGCGGCCACCTAAACCGTTCTCACATTGGCCAAACCGTGACCTTATGCGGCTGGGCACATCGCCGCCGCGACCATGGCGGCGTGATTTTTATTGATTTGCGTGACCGTGAAGGCATGGCGCAAATTGTGATAGACCCAGATACGCCAGAAGCCTTTAAATATGCGGAATCTGTGCGTAGTGAGTATGTGCTCAAAGTGGTGTGCAAAGTGCGCGCAAGGCCAGAAGGCACTGTCAACGCTAACATTCCAACCGGTGAAGTCGAGATGTTGGCGACTGAAATCGAAATCTTGAACGCCTCGCTCACACCACCATTTATGTTGGATGACGAGAACCTGACTGAAACAGTGCGGCTTGAGCATCGTTATATTGATTTGCGTCGCCCAGCCATGCAGAAAAACATGATGTTGCGCTACCGCGTGGCTAAAACATTGCGCGATTATTTGGACGTAAACGGCTTTATTGAAGTTGAAACACCCATGCTCACGCGCTCTACGCCTGAAGGTGCACGTGATTACTTGGTGCCTTCGCGTGTGCATGCTGGTCAGTTCTTTGCTTTGCCGCAATCACCACAATTGTTCAAACAGTTATTGATGGTGTCAGGTTTTGACCGCTACTTCCAAATCACCAAATGTTTCCGCGATGAAGATTTACGCGCAGACCGCCAGCCAGAATTTACCCAGGTGGATATTGAAACATCCTTCATGGGCGAAAATGAGATTATGGACATTGTCGAAGAGATGATTCGCCAGATGCTTAAAAAGGTGCAAAACGTAGATTTGCCGGCCGCTTTTCCGCGCATGAGTTTTCACGAAGCAATGAACAAATACGGCTCTGATAAGCCAGATATGCGTGTAACGCTTGAAATCACCGAACTAAGCGATGTGATGAAGGACGTCGATTTCAAAGTGTTCGCCGGTGCAGCTAATATGGTAGGTGGCCGTGTGGCGGCCTTGCGTGTGCCAAATGGCGCGGCAATTTCGCGTTCTGAGATTGATGCTTACACCGAGTTCGTTAAGATTTACGGCGCTAAGGGTCTTGCTTACATCAAGATTAACGACATCACTAAATTGAATGAAGAAGGCTTACAGAGCCCAATTGTGAAAAACATTCACGTGACTGCCCTGCAAGCGATTATCGACCGTACTGGCGCACAAAACGGCGACATCGTATTTTTCGGCGCAGATAAATTAAAAGTGGTGAATGAAGCTTTAGGTGCACTGCGCCTGAAAGTCGGCCACGATAAAGGTCATGTCGATGGGCGTGCATGGGCGCCATTATGGGTAGTGGATTTCCCAATGTTTGAACACGACGAAGAGAATGACCGTTGGGCGGCCTTACACCATCCGTTTACCGCGCCAAAAGATGGTCATGAAGAAATGCTGGTGTCTAACCCTGGTGCGTGTTTATCCAAAGCCTACGATATGGTGTTGAATGGCTGGGAAGTGGGCGGCGGTTCGGTGCGTATCCATAAACAGGATGTGCAATCTAAGGTATTCGATGCGCTTAAAATCAGCAAAGAAGAAGCGCAAGAAAAATTTGGCTTCTTGCTTGATGCCTTGCAATATGGCGCGCCTCCACATGGCGGCTTAGCATTCGGTTTAGACCGTTTGGTAACTTTGATGGCGGGTGCAGAATCAATTCGTGACGTGATTGCCTTCCCTAAAACACAGCGTGCACAGTGTTTGATGACCAATGCACCGAATGAAGTGGATGAGAAGCAATTACGGGAGCTACATATTCGCGTTCGCACTCAAAACCCAGCGGCTTAAAATGCACTCACTCGTGCTAACTTTGTTACATCCGCTTGCCGTACAAAAACGTACTGTCTACGCGGATGTGCCGCGTTATCGCATCGTGAATTGCATTTAAGAAAATCGACATGCCAAATAAATTACTACTTGTTGATTTTGAGAATGTTCAACAAGTTGATTTTTCGCGCTTAGATAAAACATACAAAGTCACTATTTTTGTTGGTGCTAGTCAAAAGAATGTACCGATTGAATTGGTTACAAACGCTCAAAAATTTGACATCCCTGTTGAGTGGAAAAAGATAGAAGGCAATGGCAGCAATGCGTTGGATTTTCATATTGCAATGGAATTGGGACGTATATTAGAAAGCTTGAATAAGCCTGAATGCATTGTGTTGTCTAAGGACAAAGGGTTTGACCCATTGCTCCGGTTTTTAACCAAGTCCGGTTTAAAGTGCGAACGCTTGAATAGCTTGCTGGAGCTTGATGCTAAGGTTATTGTCTCAAACGAGCCCAATTATCAAAAAGTATTTGATGTTTTGTCCAAAACAGAAAAGAGAAATCTTCCGCGTAGACTTAAGACACTTACAAAGCATATTCAAGCAATTTTTCAGAATAAACTACCGGAATCAGACGTAGATAAAATTATTGATATACTATTTGCAAATAAATTGATTTCTGAAACGAACAATATTATTTCTTACGATTTTTAACTATGCCACTCACCGAAATCAACCACGTTAATTTTCGCACCGACCGTGACACCATGCTCAAGCTACGCGATTTTTATTGCGATATTTTGGGTTTAACGGTAGGTAAGCGTGTGGCAAGTACCACTTATGGTTATTGGTTGTATATCGGTAATAACGATGTGGTGCATCTGGCTGAATATAAAACGCCTGAGCCGCCGCAACTCAACGTACATGGTACGTATGACCATGTGTCTTTTACCTGCACCGATATGCCGGCGATGGAAACACACTTAACCCAAAATAATGTGTCATACACCACGCGTACTTTGGCGAATGGCGTGCGGCAGATTAATTTAAAAGACCCGGCGGGTAATGGCGTTGAGTTAAATTTTGAGGAATTCTGGAATCCTGATTACGTGATGCGACCATCAGGCGACCCGACTCAAACTTAAACTTGTAAACTGTGTGACATGCGTCACATACTGTAGCTTTAATAAAACTTAAATTACGTTTTGTAATCCAAACTATAAACTAAGCGTTATTGCTAATCATGGTAGTGCGCAAGTAGTATTGCAAATATGGGGAATGTAATGATGAATAAGTTATTCAAAAATAAGATATTAAAGTCTGTACTGACAAGCGCAGTTCTATTGACTTCTGCACTGCCTGCTTTTGCTGAATCCGATCCTAAATTATGGCCTGTGATGAAAGAAGCGTTCTTTGAAAAACGTGCCATGACAGAGGTAGATTTTATGAAGATTGAAGCACCACGCCGAGCCGAAAGTGGTGCACAAGTCCCTGTCACTTATAAGATAGATCAAGCCGCTGCCAACGGTGTAAAGATTGTAAAGTTGTATTCTTTCGTTGATGCAAACCCAATCCCAATGACTGCTACTTACTACTTAACCGATGCCTTGGGCGATTTCGAGCTTTCAACACGTATCAGGTTTGAAACTGACGCTTTTGTGCGTTTGGTGGGTGAGGATGCCAGCGGTAAACTTTACCTAGCCTCACGTGAAATTCGTGCGGCGGGTGGTTGTGGTGGTACGGTTGATGCAGATGAAGCTACGGTTCGCGCCTCTGCAGGAAAAATTAAATTAAAAGTAGAGGATCCGGTAAAAATTGGCGGTGTAACTGCAACCACTTTTAATATTAAACACCCAATGCGCACGGGTTTGCAGCGTGAGCTGGTATCGCAAGGCTTTATCCCGGCTTTTTATATCAACAAAACTGAGTTTAAATTTAACGGTAAGTCAGTGATGGCAATCGATGTGAATGTGGGCACAGCGGAAGACCCTTACTTTAAATTCAACTTTATACCAGATGCGCCAGGCAAACTAGAAGTGCTGGCGACTGACAATGAAGGTAAAAGCTTTAGCCAAGAAGTTGAAGTGAAGGGCTAAAAAAATTGTTAGCTTAAGGCCTCCAGTTGGAGGCCTTTTTTGTTTGTATTTGTTTTAATTTTGGATGCTAAAATAAACCCATAATTTTGGAGGCATTAAAATGAAAAGTTTTCGTAAAGAGCTGTGGTTTAATATTCCCGCACGGATGGATTTTAAAAATATCACGCATGATGTGACAGAGTGTGTGCGCGAGAGTGGCGTTAAAGAAGGTTTGGCGTTGATTAATGCCATGCATATTTCTGCCAGCGTGTTTATTAATGATGACGAGCGCGGCCTGCATCACGATTACAAAATTTGGCTAGAAAAATTAGCACCACACGAGCCTGTGAGCGGCTACCGACATAATGACACGGGCGAGGATAATGCAGATGCACATATTAAACGCCAGATTATGGGGCGTGAGGTGGTCGTGGCGATTTCTGAAGGTCGTTTAGATTTTGGTCCTTGGGAGCAGATTTTTTATGGTGAATTTGATGGTCGTCGCAATAAACGAGTGCTGGTTAAAATAATAGGTGAATAAGCATTTAAGCGTCGATAAAATGATGCCCTGCTGCCTCATGAAATTTGCGGCTGGGCATCAGTTCGATATATTGCTTATTACAAATTAACTCAGCCTTTAATATAACTTTCTAGCGCTTGAATCGCCCGTTGCTGGTCATCAATCGTTTCTTTCACCAAGTCGCCTAGCGAAAGCATGCCAAGCACTTTCTCGCCGTCCACAACTGGCAAATGGCGGAATTTTTTTTCACTCATCATGCGCATGGCACTATCAACAAAGTCATCGGGCTTGCCCACAATCACTTTGGCAGTCATCACTTCTTGTATTTGCGTGGTTTTAGATGAGCGGCCTTGCAGTACAACCTCTCTTGCATAATCACGCTCTGAAAATATGCCTACAAGTTTATCGCCATCCATCACCGCCAGCGCGCCAATTTTGTACTCCGCCAAAATAACCAGTGCATCAAATACGGGGCGGTTTGGCGCGATGCTAATCACTTCTTTATGCTTTTTATCGTTTAATATTTGTTGTAATGTTTTCATGTTCTTCTCCCGCTTATCAGCAGTTTAAATATACACCGATAAATAATTTAGCCAATATCTGCCAACACAAAAAGCAGAAAATTGTTGAAATAGTTAGGAAGCTAACTATAATGTAGCTAATTATGTTGCAATTAAGAGACCTTCCAACGCCTGGAATACTGGGCAAATTTGCTGAACGCTATCCTGATGCGGATGTAACGGCAATTGCCAGTTTTTTATATTTATTAAGAGTTGCAACCGATTTATCGCTTGCATTGAATACTTGCCTGAGCAAACACGATTTGCTGCAAGGTCGCTGGTGGGTGCTGATTTTATTGATGCGTGAAGAATCGACAACTTCAACGCCTTCGATACTGGCAGATAAGTTGGGCGTGACACGCGCCACGATGACGGGCTTGCTGGATGGCTTAGAGCAAAGTGGGTTAGTCACCAGAGTGTTTGCAAAAGAAGATAGGCGCAGCGTAAAAATACAATTAACCAGCGCCGGACAAGCTAAATTGGATGTGGTGATGCCAGATTATTATCGGCGCTTAAGGCAGTGTATGCAGGGGTTGGATGAGGAAAAGCGTGTGCAACTTCAACAGTTATTGGGTTTAATTAATCAGGGCATACCCGCACTTATTTAACTGAGTCAGTAGTAAATTTTTTAATAGAGGATAATCAATTGATAAATATTCAAACAGAAATAACAGCAATTAATGCAAAATTCGACCAAGCTTTTAATGCAAAAAAAGCAGGAGAAATCGCCCAGCTATATGACGAGCGTGCAGTTGTAATGCCTGCACCGGCAGGCGAACCAGTGATCGGCACACAGGCAATCCAAGCATTTTTTGCTGGCTTGATTGAAGCTGGCGTTATTGATCATAAACTGACATTAACCGAGGCGGTGGCTGATGGAAATTTAGCCTATCAGCGTGGTAATTGGGCTGGTGCCGTGATAGATGGCGATGGTAACAGACAGAGTTTTGGTGGAAATGTGCATGTGGTTTATCGCAAACAAGCCGATGATAGTTGGAAAGCGATAACGCACATTTGGAATTAGTAATAATTAGTGCGATTAAACAAGACATAAAAAGGCATGCAAAACAGCACAAAAATAACCATACGCGCATTTATCGCGCTGATGATATTAACCATCATTTGGGGGTATAACTGGGTGGTAATGAAAAGCGCACTGCAGTATGCAGGGCCATTTCAATTTGCTGCGCTACGTACATTTTTGGGCGCATTAGTACTGTTTGTAGTGATCTATTTCAGCAAAAGGCCACTAGGTTTGAAAGAGTTTCCCACGATGCTGGTGTTAGGTTTATTACAGACAATCGGTTTTACTGGGTTACTCATTTGGGCACTGGTAGAAGGTGGTGCTGGTAAAACTGCTGTGCTGACTTACACTATGCCCTTTTGGGTCATGCTATTCGCCTGGCCGATGCTGGGAGAAAAAGTACAAGGCTGGCAGTGGTTAGCGATAGTTTCTGCTGTGTTTGGTATGGTGCTCATTTTCGACCCGTTACATATCAAGGCAGATGGTTTTAGTATGTTCTTGGCTTTATGTTCAGGCGTGTCTTGGGCGTTGTCAGCCATCATTTCTAAAAAATTGCATCAGCGCAGACCAAATCTGGATTTACTCAATCTGACCGCCTGGCCAATGTTGTTGGGCTCTGTGCCCATGCTGGTAATTGCATTCATCGTGCCAGCACCACCCATCCAGTGGACAAGCTACTTTATTGGTTCGGTGCTGTTTAACGTGTTTTTAAGTGGAGCGCTAGCATGGTTATTATGGCTTTATGCGCTGCAACGTTTACCCGCGGGCGTGGCTAGCATGGCCTCTATGTTAGCACCGGTGATTGGGGTGATTGCGGCGTGGATACAGCTGAATGAAGTGCCGAATACCTTTGAGTTACTTGGAATGCTGTTAATCGCCCTTGCATTGGTGCAAATATCCATCATCACCATGCGCAAACACCAGCAGATAGATTTCGCACAAGGCCAGGAATAAAGCGACACAGTAGTAAAAGCACCGCAAGCGTAAAGTAGCTGTAAGCCTATGATAAAATGCTTTGATATATAAAAAATATCGATGTAAAAATATCAAGGGAAATCGTATGGCAGGACATAGTAAGTGGGCTAATATTCAACACCGCAAAGGTCGTCAAGACGCTAAACGCGGCAAAATCTTCACCAAAATCATTAAAGAAATTACTGTTGCTGCAAGATTGGGCGGCGGTGATGCAAACATGAATCCGCGCTTGCGCGCAGCCGTGGCCGAAGCCAAAGAAGAAAACATGCCAGCCGATAATATTATGCGTGCCATCAAAAAAGGCACGGGTGAGCTAGAAGGCGTCAACTACGAGGAAATTCGCTATGAAGGTTATGGCATAAATGGCGCTGCCATTATTATTGATTGCCTCACCGACAACAAACAGCGCGCAGTGATGGACGTGCGCCACGCCCTGAGCAAACATGGCGGCAACTTAGGCACCGATGGTAGCGTGGTGTTTATGTTTAAGCATTGTGGCAGCTTGGTTTTCGAGCCAGGAACCAGTGAAGACAAGGTGATGGAAGCCGCACTGGAGGCGGGAGCTGAAGATATTGTGACCGATGAGGATGGCAGTATCGAGGTGATTACGCCACCGAATGATTTTATGGCGGTGAAAGAAGCACTGGAAAATGCAGGTTTGAAGGCTGTAGTGGCAGAGGTGCTGATGAAGCCAACCATGGAAACGCTATTTGCTGGCGATGATGCAATTAAGATGCAGAAAATCTTAGATGCACTGGATGATCTGGATGATGTGCAGGATGTTTATACGACCGCTGTCATTGAAGAAAACTAAAACCTTGTCGTGATATTACGTTGCAAAATAAAAAAACTGTTCCTAGCATATACCCCATATGCGGCATCATGCTTTTTCATTTGCGCCTTATCTCACTTAAAGCTTTTAATTTTCTTTGAAGCTGTAAGTTACTAAGTGGAAAACATCCGCATCTTAGGCATTGACCCAGGTTTACGCCTTACCGGTTTTGGTGTCATCGAAAAAGTGGGTGAAAAAATTACCTATATCACCAGCGGCACCATTAAAACCGCCTCTGCTAAAAAAAACCCTGTAGAAGGTGAAGATGATAGGGAAGAATTACCTGCGCGGCTAAAAGTAATATTAGACGGGTTGTTTGAGGTGATTGATACCTACCTGCCGAATCAAGTAGCCGTGGAGAAAGTATTCGTCAACGTGAATCCGCAATCCACTTTATTGCTTGGCCAAGCGCGCGGTGCAGCCATCAGTGCGGCAGTCATCCGTAATTTAATTGTAGCAGAATATACTGCGTTGCAAGTAAAGCAAGCAGTAGTAGGCAACGGTCATGCGCAAAAAGAGCAGGTGCAAGAGATGGTGAAAAGATTATTAAAATTACCAGCTGTGCCTAGCCCAGATTCTGCCGATGCGTTGGCCTGCGCCATTTGTCACGCGCATGGCGGTCAAGGTTTGGGGAAATTAGCTACTGCAGGTTTTCGAGTAAAAAATGGCCGTCTAATTTAATATAAAAATATCGTTGTGATATTGTGTTGCTAAATTAGCTTTGTTTGCTTACATACAACACAGTATGCGCACAAAAAAGCAGAATTCGCGCCTTGTCTCACTTAGATATTTGTATTTTAAAAGATGAATGTCGTACAGTTGGTCTGGACGTAGAAATTATGAGAGTGAAAAACAAATGATTGCACGCCTAAACGGGCTATTGATAGAAAAATCACCACCGCTTATTGTATTAGACTGCGCTGGTGTGGGCTACGAAGTTGAGGTGCCGATGAGCACCTTTTACAATTTGCCGGATGTTGGTACAAAAGTGCAGCTGCTCACCTATATGGTAGTGCGCGAAGATGCGCAACTGTTGTATGGTTTTGGCACCGAGCAAGAAAAAAGTACGTTCAAACAATTGCTTAAAGTGAATGGTATCGGGGCAAAATCCGCACTCTCTATTTTAAGCGGTGTGAGTATAGAAGACTTAATACAGGCAGTCAGCATGCAGGAAGTGGGCATGCTTACGCGCATCCCAGGCATTGGCAAAAAAACGGCAGAGCGTTTGTTGTTAGAGCTTAAAGATAAATTTGGTGTGGCAGGTTTAGCGTCCGCCGGCAATATAAAATCGGCTAGTCATGATATTTTAAATGCGCTGGTGGCTTTGGGCTACAATGACCGAGAGGCCTTGTTGGCTGCAAAACAATTGCCTTCCGATGTAACTGTAGCCGAGGGTATCAAGCAGGCGCTCAAACTGCTTTCAAAATAATAAGTAAGATACAGCATCATTTAAGAGGGTGGTTGAAATTGAAACAGTTTTTTTTAATGTTGGTGTTGCAGTTATTTCTGGTTGCATGCGGGCAGCAATCTGCTAGCACTGCACCAGAGGCCACTACAAATATGGCTCCTGTGCCAGCGCCTCGTATGGGGAAAATGGCCATGGATGCCCCAGGCGGCGCAGAGCAAAGTCTGACTGAGCTTTCTGAGCCAGCGAATAAGGGCAATACTGCAGTAATGAAATATATCGCACTACGCCATCACCTGCAAATAGAAACCCCAGCCGAGCAGATGCAAGCCAGTTTTGATGCCGCGCTAAAGCATTGCCAAGCGCTCAGCTGTGAGGTGCTAAGTGCTAACTATAATAAAGAAACGCCCTACAACCCGCCATCAGCATCATTAAATGCTCGAGTCCCACCTAGAAACGTCGAGATATTTTTAACGGGGCTCGCAAAAAATGGTGAGGTGTTGCAGCATAGCCGAGATTCTGAAGACAAAACCAATCAAGTGGTAGATACCGATGCGCGTATTAAAAACTTAAGCGAACTGCGGGACAGGTTACGTTTAATGCTTGCTGACAAAAGTGCAAAAATTAAAGATATTATTGAAGTTGAGCGTGAGCTATCCAATACACAAAGCCAGCTGGACAGTATGCTGAGTATGCGTAAAATACTCTCTCAAGAAACCGACTTGGTGGCAGTCAATATCAATTTCTCCGCCGCGCAAGGAATTACCGAGCAAGGTTTTTTTGCACCGGTGGCACGTGCACTTAAGGACGCCGGGCGTGTGATGATGGAAAGCTTTGGTAGCGTGATTACGTTTGTGATGAACGCTATCCCGTGGTTAATTATTGGTGTTCCAGTATTGTGGTTAATTCGCCGCTACTGGTTAAAAATTAAAACCAAGTTTATCTAGTGCGAAGATGGCGCGTCGAATATTCAATGTAGGGGTTGCGCTAATTGCAGCAGGCTATGGGCTGGTGACGTATGCAGGCACGACTGAGGATTTAGATACTCGTCCCGTACCGGTTTATCCAGTCGAATTAAAAGATGATTTATCTGAACAGGACTACTTAGGGGAGTTGCCCAGGGTGCTCACAGTATCTAGGTTATCGCAATCTTTGGCGGATGCGCCATCTGCCGTGACAGTGATAGACCGTGCAACGATACGTGCGTCTGGTGCAGTAGATATTCCCGAACTTTTTAGATTGGTACCTGGCATGTATGTAGGTGTTAATGCAGGTTATGTATACAACACCAATCATGCAGTAAGTTTTCACGGGATGAATACTGCTTACCCTGGCAATATGCAGGTGCTGATTAATGGTCGCTCGGTATATACGCCTTTATTTGGTGGTGTAAAATGGAGCGAGCTGCCGATTGCGTTGATGGATATTGAGCGCATAGAAATTACGCGTGGCCCGAATGCAGCGAGTTATGGTGCCAATGCGTTTGCAGCGACGGTGAATATATTAACTTCTACGCCTTCAGAAACACCTGCCAACACGGTGCTTGCTACACATGGCAATGGACGTAATGAGGCGTTTTATCGTCATGCTGGAAAAGCCGGTGATTTAGCCTATCGCGTCACGACTGGCTATCGGCAAGATGACGGTTTGGACGAGCGTAATGATTTTAAGCGTACGCGTTTCGCCAATGCCCAAGCCGATTATCAACTCAATCTAAGTAATAATTTTGAGTTTGAGTTTGGTTTAGCCGAAGGTGCGCGCGGAGAAGGTAATGCGCAAGAAGATAACACTATATTTTTACCACGCACCAAGCAAATCAATAATTATTATGGTTTGGCGCGTTGGAAGCATCACTTAAGCGAGACTACCGATTTTCAATTGCAAGCGTATCATAGCTATGATCGTTCAGATGACGAAACAACATCCGTTAATTTACGCCCACTTATCGCGTTAATAAGTCCTATTCTTGCAGCGAGCTTAGTGAGCGATAGCATTTATATCAACAATGAAGTGATTACAGAACGCACGGATATTGAAGCACAGCATATTTTTGGTTTGGGAGCCAGTATCCGCGCGGTATGGGGGGCAAGTGTGCGGCAAGATACTACTTACGCCCCACATTATTTGGGCAATAAAAAAACGGATAAATTTGATTTACAGCGTTTATTTGGGCATGTGGAATGGCGGCCGCATACGATGTGGACGGTAAATTCAGGTGCGATGCTGGAGCATAATGATTTTACGGGTACCGATATTTCGCCACGCGCCAGCCTTAACTTTAAGCCGCATCCAAACCATGCTTTGCGTTTGGGGATATCCAGCGCATTACGTACACCCAATTACGTGGAAGAAAAGTTCGATCAGAAATATGCAATTGCCACCACTTTAGTAGCTCCATTTCCGCGCTTGGTTTTGCAACAAGTTTTGGCAGATAAAGGCAATGTAAATCCAGAACAAATTATCTCAAAAGAATTAGGCTATGTTGGCAAGTTGGGTAGCGTGCAGTTAGATGCGCGTATTTTCAGTGACGAAATTACAGATGTGATTCGTTTTAACGAGCGCACGGATTTTACTGTGCCAGCAGATGTGTTGTTAGTGAATCCTACTAATGTAGATACTGGTTTGAATAGTGGTTCAGCAAAGGTGGAAGGTTTAGAGTTGCAAACCAATTGGAAGATAACCAGTAAAACTAATGTGTTACTTAATCACTCTCATATCCGTATTCGGGAAACTCATAATGGGCTAGAGAGGAATTTCACCAAATCGATGCCTGTGAATACCCTTAGCGCTATGCTGACCCATGATTTTAATAATGGCTGGGATGCAACTTTGGCCTACTATCAAACCAGCGAGACTACACAATTGGGTGATGGCGACCCCGTGGATTTAATTAGAAGAACCGATGTCAGACTTGCACGTAAATTTAACGCTGGTCGATGGAATGGCGAACTATCGGGGGTGATAGAAAATTTGTTTAATGACCATTACCAAGAATTTGCCGATTACAACACGCTTAAAAGGCGAGCGCGAATCAATGTAAGGTTAGATTTTTAAGTGTATTTTTAATTGAGTTATTGAGAGGGATTAAAGTAGCCGTTTTGTTAACTACCCATTACAAAATTAACCGTTTTATCAAGCTACTTACCAGTTTGGCGATAGCACTCTGCCTGCTTGTACCTAGTTTTGCGCAAGCATATACGGGTATTACTATCGTGATGAGTGCGCCAACAGAGTCAAACCTGGAATTTGTAGAAGCATTTAAAGCAGAGCTGATGAGTACTAAAAGTACGCACTTGCGTGTCAAGCTGATTGACTTAAGTGAAGTGGAAAAACTGGTCGTAGCGGAAAATAGTGAATTGGTGATTGCATTGGGGGTGAAAGCAATGGGAGTCTCTAGCAAACTTAAAGTGACTACACCAGTGCTAGGGGTATTTGCTCCGTTACCTACATTTAACAGCCAGTTGGCCAACAGTAGGCGCGAGTTAGGTAATTTTAGCGCTATCGTCCTAGATCAGCCCTACTCAAGACGCTTTTCACTGATTAGAACAATCATGCCTGAAGTGAAAAATTTAGGCATGCTGTTAGGTCCTCATTCCACAGAGGAAATGGAGGATATTAGAGAGACAGGGGAAGATGCACAGTTTAATATTTTGCAAGAAAACATTCGGCAAGAGTCTGAATTAATCCCGCACTTAACGACTTTGCTAGCAGTTTCTGATGCGCTGATGGCGGTTCCTGATGCCATGGTATATACACGCGAGACGGTTCAGCCAATTCTACTCACCAGTTATCGCTACCAGAAGCCAGTATTTGGTTTTTCACAAACTTATGTAAAGGCCGGAGCCTTGGCGGCCGTATACAGTACAAGTAAGCAACTGGCAAAGCAAGCAGCTGAAATTGCGATTAAGTCCCAACAGGCGCCAGGTGTTCTGCCCCCGCCGCAAGCGCCTAAATATTTTTCTGTCGCGGTGAATTATCAAGTTGCCCGCTCACTTAATATTCAAATAGCCGATGAAAATTCAATTCATAAAAAAATGTTAGGTTTAGAAAAGTTATCTCCTGATACGCTGACAGTTACCTTGAAAAGTACACCATGAAAAATTTAGGCATTAAAACCAGGGTCATCTTCTTAGGCACAATCCCAGCGCTACTATTTGCCATGATTTTAGCCGGGTACGCAATATCCAATGTATTTGGTGTATTAAACCAGTCCTTGAGTGATCGTGGCCGCATTATTGCCGCACAACTTGCCCCTGCAGCCGAATATGGCGTGATATCCGGTAATAAACAAATACTGCAACGTTTGGTACAGCAGGCGTTGTTAAGCGAGCAAGATTTAAGAACGGTACTTATTTTAGATAAAGATAATCGTGTGCTGGCATTGAGTGGGCGCGAAATAGCCGTTGAGATGATTGAAAAATTAGATAAGCAAAATGAGCTTCCGCTAAAAAATGGAATTATTTTTGCCGCTCCTATCCATCGTAGTTTGGTTGAGATTGATGATTTTAGCAGTATTCTTGATACTGAAATAACCTCTAAAAACGATCTTTCTGAGTTGGAAATTGGCAAAGTCTATGTCGAGTTAAGCAATTTAAGTTTGCAAAATCTTAAGCAAAATTTAATTACAAAAATGCTATTAATCAGTCTACTAGGTTTGCTATTAAGTGCAGTGATTGCTTGGTGGATAGGCCGTAACATCACTAAACCGATTCAAGAAATTGCATTTGCAGTGAATAAGGTAGGCGAAGGCTTATTTGCACATACCATTACAGAAAACTCCAGCGGTGAACTAAAAACCTTGCAAAAAGGTTTTAACTCAATGGCAACCAGTTTAAAAAATGCTTATGAGATTATGCAAGATAAAATCAACGATGCGACTTCTATGTTGATGCACCAAGCGCAGCATGATGATTTGACCGGATTAATTAACCGTCGCGAGTTTGAAGTCAGGTTAGAGCGCAGTCTAAAAAGCGTACACGATAATGGCGCCCAGCATGTTTTATGTTATCTGGACTTAGACCAGTTTAAATTAGTAAACGATACCTGTGGCCACGCTGCGGGTGATGAGTTGCTACGGCAGGTGAGTGTGCTGCTGGCGAATAGGATGCGAGAAAGAGATACCTTAGCCCGTTTAGGCGGGGATGAGTTTGGCTTACTACTGGAAAATTGTAGCCTGTCCGATGCCAACCAAATTACCAATACACTGCTTAAGTTGGTGCAAGATTATCGTTTTATTCATGAAGATAAAATCTTTAATATCGGGGTCAGCATCGGCCTGGTCGTCATCAACTCCAGCTTCCACAATGTCAGCGACATCGTGCATGCGGCTGATATGGCTTGTTATTCTGCTAAGAACGCAGGGCGCAATCAAAGCTTCCTGTTTAGCCCGGGCGATCTTGAAGTTACACAGCGTCGAAGCGCAGTAGAGGCTATTTCTGACATTACCGATGAAATCGATGATGAGCAATTCATGTTGTATTGCCAGCCGATTGTGCCACTTTCAAGCGCTGAAGCACAACACCATCATTACGAAGTTTTGATTAGAAAAATCAGTCTTGACGGCAATATTATGCTGCCAGTGACGTTTATCCCCTCTGCCGAGCGTTATTTGCTGATGCCAAACATTGATAGATGGGTAATCAAAAATACGTTTGCTACTTACCGGCAATTGCTAGATAAAAGTCACGAAAAATGTAATTACGTATTTTCAATCAACTTATCCGGTACCTCGTTAGGCGATAAAAGCTTGCTGGGGTTCATCCGTGAGCAGTTTGTGATTTATTCCATTCCACCAGAAAACATCTGTTTTGAAATCACAGAAACAGCGGCGATTGTGAATCTAAAAAACACCATTTCACTGTTTACCGCCTTAAGAAAGCTAGGCTGCAGTTTTGCGTTGGATGACTTTGGTAGTGGCATGTCGTCGTTTATGTATCTTAAAAATTTCGATGTCGATTATCTAAAAATCGATGGTTCATTCGTAAAAGATATGCACAGCAATAAAATAGATCATGCTATGGTGCGCTCTATCCATAGCGTCGCAGAGGCCATGAACATTAAGACTGTAGCCGAGTTTGTCGAAAATAAAGCCATCTTAAAAGAGCTTAAAAGTATCGGCGTGCATTATGGCCAGGGCTTGTATTTGGGTGAGCCTATCCCGATTAAAAAATTGATTGAGAACCTATCAGTATTTGGCTAAACATTCGCTTTGGCTGATAAGATAAGCGGGTTATTCACTCAGCCTTATTAAAGATATGATAGAAACCGATCGCCTTATTGCCCCAGTTGCCGAGAACCCCCAAGAAGAGGCGATTGAGCGCGCCTTGCGCCCGAAAATACTAGATGAATACGTAGGTCAAGAAAAGGCCAGAAGTCAGCTGGAAATTTTTATCAATGCCGCGCGCGGTCGCAGTGAGGCGCTGGACCATGTATTATTATTTGGTCCACCAGGTTTAGGTAAAACCACCTTGGCGCATATCATTGCGCGCGAAATGGGCGTGAATATGCGCCAGACTTCAGGCCCTGTGCTTGAACGCGCAGGTGATTTAGCGGCGCTTTTGACCAACCTGGAACCAAACGACGTGCTGTTTATTGACGAAATCCATCGTCTTAGTCCAGTTGTCGAAGAAATTTTATATCCCGCGATGGAAGATTACCGGCTGGATATTATGATAGGCGAAGGCCCAGCGGCCAGGTCAGTACGGTTAGATTTGCCACCATTCACCCTAATTGGCGCGACAACGCGGGCGGGCATGCTCACTAACCCATTGCGCGACCGCTTCGGTATTGTGTCGCGCTTAGAGTTTTATACGGCAGAAGAGTTGGGGCGTATCGTGCATCGCAGCGCGGGTTTGTTAGAGGTAGAAATTACCGAATCTGGTGCACTTGAAATCGCCAAACGCTCGCGTGGCACGCCGCGCATTGCTAATCGTTTACTGCGCCGCGTGCGTGATTATGCACAAGTCAAAGCCGATGGTTTAGTCAGCAGTCAAACCGCTGACGCTGCGCTTAAAATGCTGGATGTAGATGCACTGGGTTTTGATGTAATGGACAGAAAACTATTAAGCGCTGTACTTGAAAAATTTGGCGGCGGTCCAGTGGGTTTAGATAACTTGGCAGCGGCCATTGGCGAAGAGCGCGATACGATTGAAGACGTGCTTGAGCCTTATTTGATTCAGCAGGGCTATTTGATGCGCACGCCGCGTGGACGCGTCGCCACCAGCTTAGCCTACCAGCATTTTGGCCTGCCTGTGCCTAAAACATTCACCACAGGTGAGGTTTGGCAGCAATAAATACTGCCTATAAGCATTCATTAGGCGCCCTGCAGACCGCATGGATATTGCCTTGCAGGGCATATATTATTTTTTGTTATGCGATAAATAATAGATGTATGCTAAAATTTACCTGTGATAAGCAAGCAAACATTCAACTGGCCAGTGCGTGTCTACTACGAAGACACCGATGCCGGTGGTGTGGTGTACCATTCAAACTACCTCAACTTTATGGAGCGTGCCCGCACCGAGTGGTTGCGTGCTTTGGGGTTTGAGCAGACTTATTTGCGCGAGGTATTAAAAGTAATTTTTGTAGTGCATAGTGCTCAAATCGCTTTTAAAAAACCCGCAATATTTAACGATCTATTAACAATCAGTAGCGAGATTGGCAAAATAGGACAAGGTAGTTTGGAATTTTTGCAAAAAATTTCCGTCAATAAACCATCCAATCAACCATCGCATGTAGAGACAATTACTCTGGTTGAAGCAACTATAAAGGTAGCTTGTGTAGATGCAGACACTTTTAGACCAACCGCAATTCCGATAGAAATTAAAGTAAAAATGGAGCAAATATGACCGTTGCAAACGATATGTCTTTATTTTCGTTAATCTTAGGTGCCAGCTTGCCTGTGCAGGCAGTAATGCTGATATTGCTGATTACCTCATTATTCTCGTGGTGGTATATCTTTATTAAAGTAGCGACGATTAAACGCGCAGAAAAAGAATCAGAAGAGTTTGAAAGCTCTTTTTGGAGTGGCGGTGAACTGAATAAGCTATACGATGGCATCAGCTCTGGCCGTCGCAAGCCGCGAGGCATGGCCAGTATTTTTGAGGCAGGCTTTAAAGAGTTTGTGCGCCACAAACAGCAAGGTCGTATGGAAGTGTCGGATGTCATGGAAGGCTCGCGGCGTGCCATGCGCGCCGCTTATAATCGCGAATTAGACGACCTGGATGCGCATTTGCCATTTCTCGCATCGGTTGGTTCCGTCAGTCCATATATCGGCTTGTTTGGCACGGTGTGGGGCATTATGAACTCGTTCCGTGGTTTGTCCAACGTGGCACAAGCCACTTTGAGTCAAGTCGCACCCGGTATTGCAGAGGCGCTAGTGGCCACCGCCATTGGCTTGTTTGCTGCCATTCCTGCAGTGATTGCCTACAACAGGTTCGCAAGCGGTGTGGATAGATTATCGGTGCGGTACGAAAGCTTTATGGAAGAGTTTACTAACATCCTGCAACGCAAATCATAGGGAGCTGCACCATGAGCACTGTAAGCAGAAGCCGTAAGCGCCGCATGATGAACCAGATAAACGTGGTGCCGTATATCGATGTGACATTGGTGCTACTGGTGATTTTTATGGTCACCGCGCCCATGACCAATCCTGGCGTGGTGGATTTGCCAAAGGTAGGGCAGGCACTTAAGCAAACAGGTGCGCCAATCGTGGTCACCATTAAAAAAGATGGCATGACCGAAATTGATGGTAAAAAATTACCACGCGACCAATTGTTATATGAAGTTAAAAATTTACTCAAAGCTAAAGAACGACCAGTGGTGGTGGCGGCCGATGAAAAAACCCAGTATGGCAAGGTGATTGAAGTGATGGATTTGCTGAAGCAAGCCAAGGTAGATAAGGTGGGCTTGTTGTTCAAACCAGCTTCTTAAATTGATGATACGCAAGCACGAAATTACAGATTCTATTAGGGCAGGTTTGTATGCACTGGGCGTACATGTCGCCTTGTTGGCCGCCATGCTCATTTCATTTAACTGGAAAGCAGCGCATCCAGTGATGAACGTGACTGTGGTGGAGCTTTGGGACAAATTACCAGCGCCAAATAATGTACAGGAGCCAAAACTTGAACCGAAACCTGAGCCCGTGATAAAAGAGGAGCCGAAGCCAGAACCTAAGCCGGAGCCTAAACCGATTGTAAAAGAAGAGCCTAAGCCTGAGCCAAAACCTGAGGAGCCCAAGGTAGATATTGAGCTGGAGAAAAAGAAAAAAGAACTCGAGCTTAAAAAAGAGAAAGAACTAGAAGAAAAAGTTAAAAAAGAAGAATTAAGAAAAAAAATAGCACAGCAAATGCGTGAAGAGGATTTACAAAACAAAAAAGCTGAAAAACAAGTAAAAATTGACAACGATAAAGCGTTACAAAAGTTAAAAGAGGATATGCTAAACGAAACAGGTGAGGCCGAGACCAAGGCAGCCAGTGCCACCAACGCAAGTTTAATTGGCGAATATACAGAAAGAATCAAAGCTAAAATCCGTGGCAATGTGAATAAGACACTCTGTGGTGATGGCAACCCAGAGCTAAGATTCGAGATTAATGTGTTGCCTACAGGCCAACTGAATGGCAGTCCAAGCTTGATAAAATCAAGCGGTAATTCCGCTTGTGATGAGGCTGTAGAGCGCGCCATTATTGCTTCTGAGCCTTTGCCTTTACCAGAGGATGCCACCCTGAAAGCCCAATTTAAAAATTTAAAACTAAAATTCAGGCCTAATGAATAAACTATTTTCTGGATGTAAACAAAGCGTAAAAATTGTAATAAATTGTAAATCGTGTAGCGTGACAGCGTGTTTTGCAGTTAAATTTGCATGAACTTTTTCAACCGCAAGATACTCTTTTAATAAAATAAGATACTGAAAGCTTATGAAACTTAATCAAT
The DNA here is from genome assembly GCA_036676175.1 of Methylotenera sp. Lineage (GTDB taxonomy): Bacteria > Pseudomonadota > Gammaproteobacteria > Burkholderiales > Methylophilaceae > Methylotenera_A. The sequence continues at coordinate 24,573 of JAKFDL010000039.1, forward strand.
TCAACCTATTTAGAAGCTTGTTTTTTTGCGCGATTTTTTTCTTCAATGCAGTTAGCCATGCTGCTTTAGAAATTGAAATTACCGGTGGCGGCGCCCAACAAATCCCGATTGCCATCGCGCCATTTGGCGGCGCGGCCAACACTAAAGATAATATTAGCGAAATTATTGCGGCAGATTTAACTCGCAGTGGTTTGTTTCGTGTACTCGAAACACGTGGCATGGCCAATTTGCCAACTAATCCATCGCAAATAAAATATTCCGAGTGGACAGCCTTGCAAGCCCAAGCGGTTACGGTGGGCAGTGTGCAAAGTGTAGGCGGTAAATTAAAAGTGACGTTTCATTTAATGGACGCCTTGAAACAAACCCAGCTAGCTGGCATGGATTATCAAATTTCACCTCACCAAGTGCGCATGACCGCGCATAAAATTGCCGATGTAATCTACCAAAAACTCACTGGTCAAACGGGTTTATTTGCCAGCCGCATTGCCTATATCACTAAAACAGGCAAGCGCTATGCTTTGCAAGTAGCTGACGCCGATGGTTACAACCCACAAACCGTGGTCTCATCTAACGAGCCGATTATTTCACCTTCATGGTCGCCCGATGGTAGTAAACTAGCTTACGTATCGTTTGAAAAGAAAAAGCCAATTATTTATGTGCAATCGCTCACCAGCGGTAGCCGCCAGATGTTAGCCAATTACAAAGGTAACAACAGTGCCCCTGCCTGGTCGCCCGATGGCAGTAGGTTGGCGATTGTGCTGACCTATGGCGCTAACTCGCAGATTTATACGGTCTCATCTAGCGGCGGAGATTTGAAACAAGTGACTAAAAGTTCGGCCATTGATACCGAACCAACCTTTTCGCCTGATGGTAGCCAAATCTACTTTAGTTCTGACCGTGGTGGCAAGCCGCAAATTTACAAAGTGCCCGTGAGCGGCGGCAGTCCAAGCCGCGTGACATTTGAGGGGGGCTACAATGTAAGTCCACGTTTTTCACCCGATGGCAAAAGTTTGGCGTATATTCGTAACGATGGCGGCGCATTTAAAGTAGCGTTGCAGGATTTAACCAGTGGGCAAGTGCAAATTTTAAGCGAAGGTGGCCAAGATGAATCGCCCAGCTTTGCTCCCAATGGCCGTGTGATTCTCTATGCCACCAAGGTAAGCGGGCGTGGCACGTTGGCAGCGGTCTCAAGTGATGGTCAAGTACGGCAACGTCTAAAAGATAGCTCTGGTGGCGATGTGCGCGAGCCGGCCTGGGGCCCTTTATCAAAATAGTTATAAAATAGAAGTTAGTTAAAGCAAGTAAAGCAATAAGAAAGTAGTAAAAGTAAGCTCAGGGTAAATATGAGATTTTGTAGGAAATTTTAGTGTTAAATTGGTCATTATTGGCCTCATATAAGGAGAGAAAGATGAAACAAAAAACGAGTATCAATACAAAGTTACTAATGGTTGCGGTGGCATCCGTATTTTTAGTGGCTTGTAAAAGCACACCGATTTCGCCAGCTAAGGTAGAAGATAAAAGCCCCGCAGGCGCTACTGGCGCTGATGGTGCTGATACTGGCGCGATTAAAGAAGTGGCTATTGATAGCAGTGCCAACAATGCGAACAGCCCATTAAAAGATCCAAACAATATTTTATCTAAACGTAATATTTATTTTGATTACGACAGCGACGCTGTTAAAGCAGAATATCGCCCGATTATCGAAGCGCACGCTAAATATATGCAAGCCAATGCCAATGCGAAAATGATTCTGCAAGGCAATACCGATGAACGTGGTACTCGTGAGTACAACCTATCACTTGGTCAACGCCGTGCTGTGGCAGTTAAAAAAGCACTTAATTTATTGGGTGTAAAAGATGGCCAGATTGAAACAGTAAGCTACGGTGAAGAAAAAGCCACACAAAATTGTGCTGGTGCCAGTTGTGATAAAGACCGCCGTGTAGATATTGTGCACGAAGGCGATTAAGTAATGCTTGCAGTAAGGAAATTAGCTTTAGCTGGCTTGGGTCTTTTTGCGCTCACCTCTTTTAACACGGCGCATGCTGCCCTGTTTGATGATAAAGAAGCGCGCAAAAAGATTTTAGAGCTGGAAGCTAAGCAGCAATCGAACCATGACGCTAGTATGGCAGCGATTGCTGACCTTAAAAAACGTGTAGCGGCAATAGAGGCCATCGTACAAGGCGGTGGCCTTGCAGATATGCAGGATCAACTTGAAGCGTTAAAACAAGAGGTAGCACATTTAAAAGGTGATTTAGAAGTTGCACAACATAATCTGGCTACCGCGCAACAACGCCAAAAAGATTTATACACCGATACCGACACGCGCTTAAGGAGGATTGAAAGTGGTCCACCAACAGCGTCAGCCACCATGCCAACGGCAACTGAAGCTGCGCCAGTAGTCATAGAAGAAAAAGATGTTAAGGCATTTGCAGATGCAGATAGCTTAAGCAAATCAGGCAAACATAAAGAAGCGTTTGCTGCATTCGATAGCTTTTTAAAAGAGTATCCAAACAGTAAATTGGTGCCCGATGCCCTATACGGCATGGGTTATAGCCAGTTTGCGTTAAGAAACTATAAATCTAGTATCGCCACCCAGCAAAAAGTGATTGACTTGCACCCAGCTAGTCCTAAAGTGCCTGATGCAATATACAACCAAGCCAATAGTCAAATTCAGCTAGGGCAAGTGACAAATGCCAAAAAGACTTTGCGTGCATTAGTCGAAAAGCATCCCAATGCTGACATTGCACCTAGCGCACAAAAACGGCTTAAAGCATTAGAAGGCCTTAGATAGTTATTTGATAATTGATTTAAATTGATGCCCTGCAAGCCAATACTCATAAGGCTTGCAGGGCATTATTCTTTTATAGCACATGAAGGCGGTTATTGATTCGACCATATTCGCGGTAAAATAGCGTCAACTTCACTGTTGGCATTTTTTTATTTACATGGCATTAAAGATTTACGAAATTTTCCATTCACTGCAAGGTGAAACCTCTCGCATCGGTTTACCAACCGTATTTGTGCGCCTGACCGGCTGTCCCATGCGCTGTACCTATTGCGATACCGAATATGCATTTAGCGGTGGCGGTAATTTAGAAATCGCCGACATTTTGCAAAAAGTGGCAGGGTTTGGCACCAAATACATAACGGTAACCGGTGGCGAACCATTGGCGCAAAAAGAGTGCTATGTATTGCTGAAAACCCTATGCGATGAAGGTTACAACGTGTCACTTGAAACGGGTGGTGCGATGGACATTGCGCCAGTAGATCCACGTGTATCAATTATCCTGGATATTAAAACGCCAGCATCGAATGAAGAAAAAAACATGCGCTGGGATAATCTAGAGCATATATCGTCTAAAGATGAAATCAAGTTTGTGATCTGTAACCGCGCCGACTATGACTGGGCAAAAGCTAAGTTAATTGAATTAAAACTCACGGAAAAATGCCCAGTGTTATTTTCACCTAGCTACCACGAATTAAAAGCGGATGAGCTGGCTGGCTGGGTGCTGGCAGACCAATTGCCGGTGCGCATGCAAATCCAGCTTCACAAGATACTCTGGGGCGAGAAAGCGGGCGTATGATTGAAGAAGTAACCAAAAAAGCAGTGGTTTTACTTTCTGGTGGACTTGACTCAGCGACTTGTTTGGCGATTGCAAAGTCGCAGGGATTTGATTGTTATTGTTTAAGTTTGGATTATCACCAGCGCCATATAGCCGAGCTGCAAGCCGCGCAGAATATAGCGCGTAGTCTAGGTGCCAAAGTGCACAAAACCGCACAGTTAGACTTAAGTTTATTTGGGGGTTCTGCGCTTACTGACAATAATATCGATGTGCCAGAAAGTGGCTTAAATGATATTCCTGCAGGCATACCCGTAACCTATGTGCCAGCGCGTAACACTATTATGTTGTCGTTAAGTCTGGCATGGGCAGAGGTGCTGGGTGCGCAAGATATTTTTATCGGCGTGAACGCGCTGGATTATTCAGGCTACCCTGATTGCCGAGGCGAATATGTGGCAGCTTTTCAGCAAATGGCCAACTTGGCTACAAAGTCTGCTGTAGAAGGTCAAAAAATTACCGTACATGCACCTCTTATTGATATGACAAAAGCAGAAATTATCGCGCTGGGAACCAAGCTGGGTGTGCCTTACAGTGCAACGGTTTCATGCTACCAGGCGAATGAAAACGGTGCCGCTTGCGGGCGCTGTGATTCTTGCCGTTTGCGGCGTGAAGGCTTTAACCAAGCAGGTATCGCCGATCCTACTTTATATGCCGTATAAAAATACTTAGATCACACATTTATGCTTGCCAAGCCGCGCGAAAATAACGTATAATCCGCGCCTTTCAGTTAAAGTTTATTTGAGAACAAGATTATGGTCGTTATTCGTTTATCACGCGGTGGCTCTAAAAAGAACCCATTTTACAACGTTGTTGTGGCTGATTCACGCAATCGCCGCGATGGTCGCTTTATTGAGCGCGTAGGTTTTTACAACCCATCTGCCAAAGTAGCCACAGAAAGTTTGCGTATTGATGAAGCACGCGTAAGTCATTGGAAAAGCAATGGCGCGCAATTGTCAGACACTGTAACGCGCTTGGTAAAAACGCACGCCAAAGGCCCAGAAGCGATGATGGCTGGCAAAGTAAAGGACGCACAAAAAGCAGAAGCGAATAAAGCGAAAGCCATTGCCGAAGCTGCTGCAAAAGCCAAAGCTGTTGCAGATGCTGCCAAAGCAGAAGCCGACGCTAAAGCTGCAGCCGATGCTGCCGCTGCCGCAGAAGCAGCTAAGGCCGCCGAAGCTGAAGCCGCTGCTGTAGTTGAAGAAGCGCCAGCAGTAGAAGTCGCAGCTGAAGAAGCACCAGCTGAAGCAGCGCCAGAAACACCAGCTGCTTAATTTCTCAGCTAGCCTTTGCGATTGAGTAATGGCTATAACAGATAATGATTTAGTAATTATGGGGCGCATTGTTGCCCCATATGGCGTTTTTGGGTGGCTAAAAGTGTTGCCCGATACCGAACAAATTGATGGTTTGCTCGATTACAAAACGTGGTGGATAGGTAAAGATAATGTTTGGCGCGAGCTAAAAGTTGAAGAAGCCAAAATCCATAACGATGTGATTGTGGTGAAGTTGCAAGGCATTAGTGAGCGTGATGGTGCTTTTGACTGCAAAGGCAAACAGGTGGCGGTGCCTAGGGCAGCTTTACCAAAGCCAGGTAAAAATGAATATTACTGGTCTGATTTAATTGGACTGCATGTTAAAAATCTGCAAGCGGTAGATTTTGGCAAAATAAGCGATGTATTTGCCACCGGTGCAAATGATGTGATTGTTGCAAAGAATGGGGAAGGCCGAGAGCGTCTGATTCCGTTTATTGATGCAGCAATTATTGAAGTAGATATGGTGGCTAAAACCATACTGGTCGATTGGGATGCAGACTTTTAATGATGAGATTTGATGTCATTAGTCTGTTTCCAGAAATGTTTGATGCAATCACCAAACACGGCATTACCAGCAGAGCAATTGATAAAAAGATTTATGTGTTAAATGTGATTAATCCGCGCGATTTTACGCAGGATAATCATAAAACGGTGGATGATCGGCCGTATGGTGGTGGCCCAGGCATGGTGATGCTAGCAGAGCCGTTAAGCCATGCGATTAAAGCGGCTAAGGCGTTAAATGCTAATGCGAAAGTGATACACTTATCGCCACGTGGTAAACCGCTGACGCATGAGAAAGTGATGCATTTAAGCCAACAGCAAGGCTTGATTTTGTTGGCAAGTCGCTACGAAGGCGTAGATGAGCGATTGTTAGACGCGCTGGTGGATGAAGAAATATCCATCGGTGATTATGTGTTAAGTGGTGGTGAGTTGCCCGCCATGGCGTTAATAGATGCAGTTGTAAGGCAATTACCCGGCAGCTTGGGTGATGCAGATTCAGCGTTATAAGATTCGTTTGTAAACGGATTGCTGGATTGCCCACACTATACTAGGCCAGAAACGTATGAGAATAAATGTGTGCCCGAGGTGTTGTTATCGGGTAACCATGCAAAGATTAGAGAATGGCGATTAAAACAATCGTTGTTGCTAACAAGGGCAAAACGCCCGGATTTATTGGCCGCAAGGTCGTTGACGAAAGAAGAAGCACGGCTGCTACAGGAAGGTATTAGAGAGCAGGAACAAGCTTCTTTACAATTAAAAGGAACGTAAAGGAAACAATATGGCAGATATTATTAAAATGTTAGAAACGGAAGAAATTGCCCGTTTAGCTAAAAAAGTACCAGCATTCGCCCCTGGCGATACCGTTGTAGTGGGTGTAAACGTGGTTGAAGGTACACGTAAACGTGTGCAGGCTTACGAGGGTGTTGTGGTTGCTATTCGCAATCGAGGTTTAAATTCATCTTTCATTGTACGTAAAATCTCATCGGGTGAGGGCGTAGAGCGTACTTTCCAAACTTACTCACCAGCAATCGCCTCAATCGAAGTAAAACGCCGTGGTGATGTTCGCCGCGCTAAACTTTACTACTTGCGTGAGCGTTCAGGTAAATCTGCACGTATTAAAGAGAAATTATTCGCGCGTGATAAAGAAGTCATGGCACCAGAAGCTCCAGCAGCTGAATAAGTACTTACAAGTTACAAGCCAAGTCTTGATAAAACAAGAAACCCCAAAATTGAAAAGTTTTGGGGTTTTTTTTAACGTCTTATTTTTTGTTTATATAATCATTTGTTATTTGCATTCACTTCAAAAGTCTTGTTTAATTAACGTATCGAATTTAACATAAAAAATATGTCAAAAAATAAGTATCCACCGCAGTACGATGCCATAGTTGCTGCCCCGTTTGGTGCCGTGGGAATCTATATTCAAGGGGTGCAAGTGGCAATTGAACTATTACCTCAAAGTCAGCCGTTAAAGCCTGCCGAGCATAAAGTGGTTGCAAAAGTGGCCAACCAAATTGAGGCGTATTTTAACAATGCGCGTAACGACTTTAACTTGCCCATTGTGTATAAGGGCACGCCATTTCAGCGTCGTGTCTGGCAAGCTATTAGCGCCATTGCCTGTGGTCGCGTGGTCACATACGGTGAGATTGCCGAGCAAATTGGCAGTGGGCCACGCGCTGTAGCAAATGCCTGCGGTGCCAATCATTTGCCTTTAGTGATTCCATGTCACCGTGTAGTAGCCAAAAATGGCATTGGCGGTTTTATGAATGGCCAGGAGCACGGCATAGAAATTAAAACCTGGCTGCTTAAACATGAAGGTGTCGCATTCAAAAATAACAAGTTGGTAAGGCCATCGCAGCTTGACTGAAAGCAAGTCAGAATCTAGTCAGCTCGATACTGTTCAATTAGGCGCTGTTCAACTAGATACGTTTATCGATCATCTTTGGCTAGAAGATGGCCTCTCTAAAAATACCCTTGAAAGCTACCGCGCTGATTTAAGCCAGTTTAATACTTGGCTTGGCAAACATAAAAGCCATTTATTAGAGGCTACTCAAGCTGATATTCAGCAATATCTCGCCATTAAATTTCCGCAAAGCAAACCACGCAGTGTTAGTCGGCTCATTGCCAGCATGCGGCGATTTTATCGCTATGCTTTGCGGGAGAATTTGATCAGCAGCGACCCTACCCTGCAAATCGAATCGCCCAAATTGCCGCGCAGTTTGCCCAAAAGTTTAAATGAGCAAGAAGTAGAGGACTTATTAAATGCACCAAACACTGGCGAAGTGATTGGCCTGCGCGATAGAGCGATGCTGGAGTTGCTGTATGCCAGTGGCTTGCGCGTGTCTGAGCTGGTGACAATCAACGTCAACGAAGTGAGCACGCAGGATGGCGTGGTTCGCGTGACGGGAAAGGGCAATAAGACTAGGCTAGTGCCGATGGGGCAAGAAGCGGCGGATTGGATAGACAAATATTTAAAACAAGCGCGGCCAGATATTTTACAAAAGCGCTTGTGTGATGCTCTATTTGTCACAAATAGAGCAAGCGCCATGACGCGACAGGCCTTTTGGTATTTAATCAAACGCTATGCGTTGATGGCGGGCATAAGCAAACACATGAGCCCGCATGTATTGCGTCATGCCTTTGCCACGCACTTGCTCAATCACGGAGCCGATTTGCGGGTGGTACAGATGTTGTTGGGACATGCGGATATTTCAACTACGCAAATTTATACGCATGTGGCGCGGGAGCGCTTGAAGCAGCTACATAGTGTGCATCATCCAAGAGGTTGATTTTGTGAAAATAGATGCTCTACAAGGCGCATGGGTATTGGCTTGCAGGGCATAGATTATTTGTTGCTTTAATATATTTTTTTTAGTGAATATCTAAGTTGCTGGTCGGGGGTAGCCCGACGCCTAATCACTTTCTTTTGTTTGTGCAAAAGAAAGTAATCAAAGAAAATCACACCCCACTGCCGCTTCATCCTTCGGTCTTAGCGCCGCATCTGAGTGGCGGCTGCGGAACTCACTTCGTTCAAACAGTCCTCGCCGCCTACCATCTGCCGCTCAAGCCGAAGGCGCGTCAAGGGGATTGACTGAGGTTGCCACTGCTGATGTCGATTTAACCTCATTGATCAAGTATTTGATATGCGCATGAATAAAAACAATATAGCTAGCGAGCTCAGTTAACAAATCACCTAACCTATCGTAATAATAGAATGGATTTTCCTTGTCTCTAATTTCAATTAAACAAATCAAGTTTTCGTATTGATTACGTCCAAAAAAACTATTTAAATAATCCGCATACTCTGATTTAGGTTTGCTACTGTTATATCGGCCTATGCGTTCAAGACATTTTTTTATAAATATGGATTTATCCTCTGCGTAGCCACTTGTGTGCGCTATTTGATGTCGAAGCTGCTCTATTGCTGAAAAAGTTAAAAACAAAAATGTTTCTTCTAAGAATTTTTCATTTGCTTCATTTCGAATTTTGATAATTCTGGAAATAATCGGGATGCACTTATGTAGATTTACTATAAATTTAGTCGGAGAAAAGTTTTTGTTATTTTCAGACTTATTACTAATGAGAAGTTCTGCATTTTTTAAGTATTTTTCAAAAGCTTCAAATGCATCCAACAATAAGAATTGGTACTGCCTATTTTTTAGTTCAAGTTCTATACGTTCAGAATCGTCAATAGTGAATTTGCTGGCTCCCAAAGAGCTAAATTCCCCTGTGCTGTAATCTTTAAAAATAAAGTTTATGTGACTAGACCAATCACTGTCAGTCATTTCACTTCTTTTTTTTATAATATTGTTCTTTTCAAGCTCTTGCTGGTAAACCGACATTTTTTTGACTAATGAATTAGTGAGGCTTTGATAGTTGTTTATTTTAATCATTGCCTTCTTAAATTTTTCAAGTTGCTGGTCGATGTTACTCATGAGTTAACTTAGCCGTTCAATCACTATCCCCAATGCTTTCAGCCCTGGCAATATCCCAGGTTTGGCCACTTTAATTTTTACATTTAAGGCACCAAATTCATTAAAAATCAGTTGGCACACATGCTCGGCTAGCGCCTCGACTAGTTGAAAGCTATGCTCATTTAAGGTTTCGTGAATGCGCGTAACCACTGCTCCATAGTCAATGGTGTCGGCAATGCTGTCGCTCTTGCAAGACTTGGATAAATCGTAACCAATCTCGATGTCAAGAATCACGGTTTGCGCTACCATGCGCTCCCACGCGGGTACGCCCAGCTTGGTTTTTACTTTGAGTTCAGCAATAAAAATGGTGTCCATATTCTTTCTTCATTATTCCTGCATAGGCGCTATTGCAGTAATATACTATCAATGTTTAAAAGTCACTAGATTCCAGTTTTTTATCAGGATGATACATTTGAAAGATTTTATGGATGGTTTAGGTTTTATCCCTGTCACCTTAATTCCAATGGTTTGGATAGTCGCCGCATACCTAATCGGCTCTATCTCGTTTGGCATTATTTTTAGCAAACTTTTTGGCCTGCCAGACCCGCGCACCGTGGGTAGCGGTAACATTGGTGCGACAAATATTGCACGTAGCGGTAAGAAATTGCCAGCGATTTTAACCCTGCTAGGCGATGCACTGAAAGGCTGGTTGCCAGTTTGGTTGGCGCTGCAATCGAATATGCTGATGTGGGTGGTAGCATCGGTAGGATTGGCAGTACTTTTTGGCCATTTATATCCTATTTATCACAAATTTAAAGGCGGTAAGGGTGTTGCAACCGCGCTGGGAGTGATGTTAGCGATATCGATTTGGCTAGCTGTGGCAGCTGTCGCTACATGGGCGATTGTATTTGCGTTTTCACGTTATTCTTCGCTTGGCTCAATCGCGGCGTCTGTCATGTCACCCATTTATGCATGGTTTTTGTTGCCTTACAAAGATTACGTGCTGATGGTGCTGCTGATGGCAATCATGTTGGTTTGGCGGCACAGAAGTAATATTCAGAAGTTACTAGCTGGTACTGAATCTGGCTTTGGCAAAAAGTAATCTAGGGCTTTGAGAGTTCTGCTAGATCCCACCTTGGTTTTACACTAAAGGCATATGCGCTAGAGGCCTTGATATTGGCTTGCTGAGCAGTTGATTTTGACCTCATAGCTTCTAATCTTAAGGCACCTGCAAATGCAATCATGGCGCCGTTATCGGTGCAAAACTCTAAGCGTGGGTAACTCACTTTACACAATTTTCTCTTAGCGGCTGCGTTCAAACGCTCACGTAGCCTTGTGTTAGCGCCTACGCCACCAGAAACCACCAGGTTATCCAAGCCTGTTTCGCGCAGAGCAGCCATGCATTTTGTAGTGAGTATTTCCGTTACTGCATCTTGGAATTCCCAAGCGATATCTTTTCTAACTTCATCAGTAAGTGGCTGGTGATTATTCACAAGTGTCAATACAGCTGTTTTTAAGCCGCTAAAACTAAAGTTTAAGTCCTTGCTATTTAGCATTGGGCGAGGCAATTTGAAGTTGGCTTTGCCTTGTGCTGCAAGTTTGGCCAACGCTGGGCCTCCTGGATAGCCTAAACCCAGTAATTTGGCAGTTTTATCAAACGCTTCGCCAGCCGCGTCATCCAGCGTGTCGCCTAATAACTCATACTCGCCAATACCATCTACCCGCATGAGTTGTGAGTGCCCACCAGAAACCAATAGTGCAACAAAAGGAAACTGTGGCGGATTTTCTTCTAATAACGGAGCGAGCAAATGCCCCTCTAAATGATGCACACCAACGCTAGGAATGTTCAGAGAAAAAGCCAGTGATTGCGCAATACTGGTGCCCACCAATAGTGCGCCAGCCAAGCCTGGGCCTTGGGTATAGGCAATGCCTTGTACGTCTTGCAAAGTTTTATGGGCATTTTTTAATGCCAACTCTGTCAGTGGTAAGGCGCGTCGAATATGGTCTCTAGAGGCAAGCTCGGGCACCACGCCACCAAATTCTGCATGCATCTCTACTTGCGAGTGCAGCGCGTGTGCAAGCAGCCCATGCTCGGTGTCATAAAGTGCAACACCGGTCTCGTCGCACGAGGATTCAAAGCCTAAAACTAACATATATATTACCAATGGCGCACTTTTACCTTTAAAACAGTAAAAGTGATTGAAAAAAAAGGATTATACGATTAAAATGGCGGACTTTTCTCGAGTTATTGATTCGAGAGCCAATATTAATTGTCGCAAATAAGAGAGAACGCATGTCTAGTGTACGTGTAAAAGAGAATGAACCGTTTGACGTTGCCCTGCGCCGTTTTAAACGCCTAATTGAAAAAACAGGTTTGTTAAACGACCTTCGCGCACGCGAGTTTTACGAAAAACCAACTTGGGAACGTAAACGCAAAGCTGCTGCTGCGGTTAAACGTCAATATCGTCGTTTACGCAATCAAACGCTTCCAGCAAAACTTTACTAAGCGCTTGTTTTAATTAAGGACAAGCATGGCGGACAGTAAACAATCTAAGCCAGATGAAGACTTTTGGCGAGTAGCCGATAGCTTTGTAGCGCATGCCAATGCGCAAGCTGACAACACAGACCGTGGCGTAGTCAGTGCTGGCTTTGCTTACAGCTCAGCCCGATTTAACGCTTTTGTCATTGCATCACAATGCGGCAATAAAGAAGCGTTTGAAGCGGAAAAAGCAAAAGCGATAGAATATTTTGTTGAGCAGTATAAATTAGCACTCACCGAAAATGTGGCAGATTACTCCGCCAATTTCGACAAATACATTAGCCAGTCAAACTAAGCTCACATGAGCCTCAAGCAACAAATCACCGAACAAATGAAAGATGCCATGCGCGCCAAAGATACCGCGCGCCTCGGCACGATTCGCCTGCTGCTTTCTGCGATTAAACAGCGCGAGGTCGATGAGCGCATTGAGTTAGCCGATGCGGATGTGATTGCGGTCATAGAAAAAATGCTGAAGCAACGTCGTGATTCGATTGCTGCGTTTGAATCTGCAAACCGCACTGATTTGGCCGATATTGAAAAATATGAAGTGAGCGTGTTGCAAACTTACATGCCAAAACAACTTTCGGATGATGAGTTAAACCAAATAATTACCCAAGTGATTGCTGATAGCGGCGCGCAAGGCGCAAAAGACATGGGCAAAGTGGTGAGCTTGGTTAAGCCATTAGTAGCGGGTGTGGCGGATATGGGTAAAGTGTCTGGGCTGATAAAAGCCCGCTTGAGTTAATAAAAATATAAGTAGTGAAATGAAAGGAGCGAAAGCTCCTTTTTTGTTTTCTAAATTAGTCTAAAATCACTAAAAGCATTGTAAATGCAGAAAACTTAATTTTGATACCTGAAAGTTTCATTCAAGACCTACTCAATCGTGTTGACATTGTCGACGTCATTGATAAAAGCGTGCCGCTTAAAAAAGCAGGTGCCAACTATTCTGCCTGCTGTCCGTTTCATAACGAAAAATCCCCCAGTTTTACCGTCAGCCCCACCAAGCAGTTTTACCATTGTTTTGGGTGCGGCGCACATGGCACGGCGATTGGCTTTTTAATGGAATATGCCGGGTTAAGTTTTGTTGAGTCTGTTCAAGACTTGGCTAAAAATGTGGGCATGATTGTGCCGCAAGAGCAATCTACCCCACAATCCCGCGAAGCAGACGCACAAAATAAAACTATTAAGCTTGGCTTGCAAGAAAGTCTGCAACAAGCTGCCAATTACTATAAATCTGAGCTTAAAAAATCGGAACGCGCCATAGAGTATTTAAAGGGCCGTGGTTTAAGTGGTCAAATTGCGGCCAAATTTCAAATTGGCTACGCGCCTGCAGGTTGGCAAAACCTGCAAAGTGTATTTGCGAATTATGAAAACGATGCCTTACAGACAGCGGGCCTGGTGGTGGAAAATGAGCAAGGCAAGCGCTATGATCGCTTTCGTGACCGTATCATGTTTCCGATTCACGACCAAAAAGGCCAAGTAATTGGCTTCGGTGGTCGCGTCATCAATCCTGACGATACGCCCAAATATTATAATTCACCAGAAACGCCGCTGTTTCAAAAAGGACACGAGTTGTATGGCCTATTTGTTGCCCGAAGAGCCATAAGAGATGCAGGCCGCGTGCTGGTGGTGGAAGGCTACATGGATGTGGTGGCGCTGGCTCAATATGGCATTGAGTACGCCGTAGCTGCGCTAGGCACTGCGACTACGCCGTTTCACATTACCAAACTGATGCGCCAAACCGATGAAATCGTATTTAGTTTTGATGGTGATAATGCGGGTCGTAGCGCAGCGTGGCGCGCCGCCATGAATGCATTGCCCGCCTTAACTGACGGGCTAAAATTACGCTTTTTATTTCTACCTAAAGAACATGACCCTGACAGTTATGTACGTGAGTTTGGCAAAGAAAAGTTTGAGCAGGAAATGCAAAATGCCATGCCGCTTTCGCAATACATAATTGCGCATTTAAGCGAAAATAATCCGCTGAATTCAGATGAGGATCAGATTAAGTTTTTGCGTGATGCAGCCCCTATTTTGATGGAAATTAAAGCACCATTAAGCGCTTTATATATGCGTAAAAAAATAGCAGAGTTGGCAGGTATAAGTGTAGAAGAGTTACAACAGAAGTTGAAGTTGTCAGCGCCAAACAGGGTGCCGGTGCTAGCGACACAAAAACAAAGTCGTGCGCCAATTAGTATTAAAAAACGCTTTTTGTTGATGTTGCTGATGCGGCCTAGTTTAGCCAAAAGTGAACATTTGAATTTTGCGCAAGGCTTTGGAGAAGAGAATGTGCTGCTGCAAGCTAGTATCCACGCGGCTTTGACGCAGCCTCAATCAAAGCCAGCCGCGTTATTGCATGCCATTGAATCAAAAGTAGATACTAAGTTGTTGAATGAAATCAAGCGCGAGCTGCATTTGTTGGACGAAAGTTTAGATTTTGCGCTTGAATTTGAGGGTGCGCGTACCCAATTAGTAGAACTAACGCAGCACAAACAAGATGGTGGTACTTTGGATGCGTTAAAAGAAAAGCCCTTAAGTATGCTGACAGACGATGAGCGCGATATGCTTAAAAACTTAACTGCTAAAAAATTGCAAAAATAAAGCTTATGTTTAAAGTTGAAGTAAACCAAGCATAAAAAATACGCTCAAAGCAAACTAACTGTTTAAAGTATAAGCAGAAATCGTTTAAAATTAAGGCCTTTTTGCGGTATAATTTAGGGTTTCCCGTAATGACAGCAGCTTTGCAGCAGGACTAGCATTGACCTGCATTTAGACTTATAGAATAGGATCGGGCATGGCCAGACCAAAGTCAGACAAGACATTAGAAAAAGAGCGCTTAAAGCTTGAACACGAAGCGGCGCAAGACCCAGCTGCTCAGGCAATTGACGCTGAGGTAAGGCGCACACGCTTAAAAACCCTGATTATTCTGGGTAAAGAGCGCGGCTATTTAACCTATGCCGAAATTAATGACCATTTGCCAGATGATGTACAAAACTCTGAGCAGATAGATGGCATTATCGGCATGATTAATGACATGGGCATACAGGTATACGAAGAAGCGCCTGATGCCGAATTGTTGTTGATGGCTGATGCGCCTCCACCCGTTACTGACGAAGATGCGGTAGAAGAAGCGGAAGCTGCCCTAGCTACAGTTGATTCTGATTTTGGCCGTACCACCGATCCGGTACGTATGTACATGCGTGAAATGGGCACAGTCGATTTGCTGACGCGCGAAAGTGAAATTGAAATTGCACGTCGTATTGAAGATGGCCTCAAACACATGGTGCAAGCAATTGCTGCTTGCCCTACCACCATTACCCAATTATTGGCGATGGTTGACCAAGTTGAAAAAGATGAAATCAGTGTAGACGATCTGGTGGATGGCTTAATCGATAGCGACATTGGCTTAGAGGACACCATTGCAGCTGAGGCGGTGGAAGAAGAGGACGCCGATGTTGAAGATGAAGAGGAAGACGACGAAGATGGTGCAAAAGCAGCTGCTATCTCTGCCGAAGCCCTCGCCAAATTAAAAGAAGAAGTGCTGAAACGTTTTGCAGTTATTCGCAAAGCCAATAGCGAGATGAATGCGATTCGTGAAACTACTGGCTCGCAAGACCCAAAATATAAAAAACTGCATGAATCAGTATTGGAAGAGTTGACCGCGTTTAGGTTTTCAGCGAAGCAGGTAGAGGCTTTGTGTGAGCAGGTGCGTAGCTTAGTGGAGGAAGTGCGTGGCCACGAGCGTAAAGTGATGGATTTTTGCGTGGATAAATCGGGTATGCCACGGCCACACTTTATTAAAAGCTTTCCAGGTAACGAGATTAACTTAACTTGGCTCGATACTGAACTGAGCCTGGATAAGCCTTATATTGAGCGCTTGGTGCGTTATAAGCACTCGATTGTAGATCAGCAAGATAGGCTAATCGCGCTTGAGACTAAGGTTGGCATTCCGATTAGAGAGCTTAAGGAAATCAACAAGCAAATGACCACCGGCGAAGCACGTGCGCGCCGTGCCAAGCGTGAAATGATTGAGGCGAATTTGCGTTTGGTGATTTCGATTGCAAAAAAATACACCAACCGTGGCTTGCAGTTCTTGGACTTAATTCAAGAAGGTAATATCGGCTTGATGAAAGCGGTGGATAAGTTTGAGTATCGCCGCGGATTCAAATTCTCTACCTATGCAACATGGTGGATTCGCCAAGCCATTACACGTTCTATCGCTGACCAGGCGCGAACGATTCGTATTCCTGTACATATGATTGAAACGATTAATAAAATGAATCGCATCAGTCGCCAGATTCTGCAAGAAACAGGCATTGAGCCTGATCCTGCGACCTTGGCAGAAAAGATGGAGATGCCCGAAGATAAGATTCGCAAAATCTTAAAAATCAGCAAAGAACCGATTTCGATGGAAACGCCGATTGGCGATGATGAAGATTCCCACCTAGGAGATTTCATTGAAGACAATACAACATTGGCACCAATGGAAGCAGCGGTTTACGCTAGCCTGCGCGATGCCACTAGCGAAGTATTAGAATCATTGACGCCACGTGAAGCGAAAGTGTTGCGCATGCGCTTTGGTATTGAGATGAATACGGACCATACCCTGGAAGAAGTGGGTAAACAGTTTGATGTTACACGTGAGCGTATTCGTCAAATTGAGGCGAAAGCATTACGTAAGTTACGTCATCCTACTAGATCAGAAAGACTGCGAAGCTTTTTAGAAACTGGTCAAGATTAGCTGAATAATTCGTACGATTTTACGTTTTGGGACTACCAAAACACGGCAGCTTATAGGCCCCTTAGCTCATGCTTGGTTAGAGCAGCGGACTCATAATCCAACGCTCCACCAAAGCGCCTAGGGACTTAGTTGATAATTTTCATGTACTTAAGTGCATATAACAGTAAAAGAAATTTAGTAATACCGAGACCACTTTAATTCGGTAGTTTCGGAAGTAAGTTTAAGGCCCCTTAGCTCATGCTTGGTTAGAGCAGCGGACTCATATGTAAATGTGCCATATACGTGGAAACTGTATATGGGATGGTGTCAAATTCGGTGAAACCTGACGGCAGCAATGCACAAGGCAATGCCGAGCGAAGCTTCAGGTAGAAATGCTTGTTGAACGTGTAGAGACTAGACGGCACCCACCTAATCCAACTGTAATGGTTGTTATGGTGAAGGCATAGTCCAGGGAGGCGGGAAACCGTCACAAACCAGAATCCGTTGGTACTGTGTTCGACTCACAGAGGGGCCACCAATTACAAAAATCACAAAGTATCGTGATACCTCAAAAGCCTAATATCCAAGCGGTATTAGGTTTTTTTATTGCATACAATATGTGGTGGAACAAGAATTAATAATTAAAGCCTTTAAAAATCAATACAATCTTACAATTGTACCTACAGATAGTTTTTTAAAGGATTCTAGACAAATCGTCTCATAAAGAATTTAAAGTTATTACGACCATCATTTTTTGCCATATACATTGCCTGATCCGCATTGGTAATCAGAATTTCAGAAGTTTTTGCGTCTTCGGGAAAAAGTGATATACCAATACTTGCCGAAATGAATACTTTGTTTCCTAGAATTATAAATGGTTTAGCTAACCGCTTTAAAACCTTATTAGCTAACTTTTTCACGTGACCTTGTTCTTTAAAGTCGGTCAATATTACAGTGAACTCATCTCCACCTAAGCGGGCTACAGTGTCGTTTTGCCGCACACAAGATTTAATGCGCGTTGCAGCTTGCTTTAATAACTCATCTCCTGCATCGTGCCCCAATGTATCGTTGGTTATTTTAAAATTGTCTAAATCGATAAATAAAAGTGCAGCTTGATTTCCTGTACGTTCCGAAAGCAGCAATTGCTGCTCCAAACGATCTCGAAAGAGGCTCCGATTTGGCAACTCAGTCAAGTGATCATAATTAGCTTTATGCCACACGGCATCCTCAGAAGACTTCCTTTCTGTGATATCCCGTTCTGTGCCTGCTATTGCTTCTACTTCTCCATTAGGATCAATAATTGGCGTTAAAATATATTCATAGAATATAGTGTTGTCTGAGTCTAGTATGTATCTAATTTCCCCACGTACTGATGCTTTGTCTTGAATGACTTTTTTAATGGCTTGCTCTACTTCCAACACTTCAACAAGACCCAATTCATTAATACTTTTGCCAATCATTTGTTCAGCTTTTTTTCCATATTGTTCAGCCATGGCTTTATTGGCATATAAAAACTTAGCCTCTAAATCGAGAATATAGTTATGGTCGGGGGATGCCAATAATATGGTTTCAAACAACCTGATATTTCGTTCTTTCTCATTTGCATAAACGTTAACAGACTCAGCAAGCGTTTGATCAACACTTTCGTTGAAACGTGTCATTTCGTGAAGATCAGATAATTGTGCTGCTTCAGGATTTTTCTCCCACAATCTAAGCACGCCAGCTCTAAGTGACCTAAACTCAGAAACTAAATCTTGAATAGAAAATCCTGAACCCAAGCGGTCAAGTGCATGTTTAGCTGCAGTATCATCCACTAACTTTGAATGTTCACTGAGATATCCAGAATGTCCTTTAGATTTCTTAAGTTCCTGTTTATCAGATTGTGAAGCATTTAAATCTTTTACCATGGATTGAAGCATAGCTTTTGCATGATCTCGTAATTCAACTTTAGACAGGTGTTTTCCCTGCTTCAAGGAATTAGCGTAATCCTGCCATTCCTGAAGAATGGATTCCATATTTTTCGTAATAAAATCACCGAGATTCATATTCAATAAATTCCAGCCCCTTACAAGCCCTGATCTACGGTTTAAATTTAATTCCAATGCAATCTATTCATTGCCTGCCCAATGTCATGAAGTTCTTGCCAAGCCTTTTTGCTTTGAGATATTTCTTCAGCTGTAGGTAGCTCACACGAAGTTCCATTTTTAACAGCTGCAAATTTATCGGCGATTACTTTACAGCTGGCTTTAAATTTTTGTTCTGTTGCATTTAAACGTCTATTCAATTCTAGATAATTTTTCAAACTCACTATTTCCTTTCACATCCATACTTAAATCGCCTGACAAGTAGGCCACCTGAAAGCCATATGCAATCCACTTAAAACTTCTTTTTCCATCACACTGCTGTTTCTTGTCGCCATTGAGCCCACTCGTCTAAATACGCAACCCCCTTTTGGGTGACTATCCAACCACAACCAAGTTTCAAACTGATGTATCTGAAACGTAACAGCATTCGCATGGTTGTAGTTTTCAGTTGTACATCTTCCCTCAAGGCAATTGCCACAAGCGTATCTTCATATATATTAGGTAATTTATTCATGCCCGCGAGAATAACAAATTGCTATTAAAAATAATGTAGGTTTTTAACTTACAAATTCTTAACGTTCATTGCTTCGTATTCTTTACGCATTGTGTTATTAACAAGCAGCCTTAATTAACTGTTCGGGATAGAGAATTCTTAGTGACAAGTGCTTTTTCAATTACATGTGCCATTCCTACTAAATAATCCTTCTGCAACTCAGTTAAGGAGTAGGGGGCTGTATCAAATACACACAGCACCCCAATAATTTCACCTAAAGGCAGTTTAATCTTGGCACCAGCATAAAATTTTGCCTGGTTATCGCTAATTGGTAGATGGCTGCCTAAGGGTATCTCATCTAAATCTGTATTAGAAACTTCGAAGTAGTTTGAATCATCTGGAAAAACGCCGCAAAAGCGTTTTCGATTATGCAATTTTTTAAACGGAAACCCTAATTGAGATTGAGACCATATAGTGTCTTCATTGACAAAATTAATCATTGCAACTGGCACATTACATATTTTGGAAGTAAGTGTGGTGATGGAATTAAAGAAGGTTTCAAATTGTGTATCTAGGATCAGCTTTGGGGAGCATATAGGCTTAATCCATCGATCAGAAATGATACTGGGGTTCTGTGTTTGACTTTGGATTTGAATTGTCATGATTAACAACTTTCTAAGGATAACCTTTAAAAAACTGCATATAAGAATTGCTACTGTAATCACCTCGATATGCAGCTAAGCAAGTGTGTACTGTTTATGATAAAAAAAACCATTCCACTGAAACGTGTAGAATGGTGTGGGGTAATTTTTACAATTTGGACTTTTGAATGGCAAGTTTACTTTGACTTTTTATCTCTTTACTGCCCTTTTTATCAACTCTCATTTGATGCTCCTTACCCTATTCCTAAAATAAATATTCAATGAAATAGGTTTAAGTCATCATGATAGAAGCTGCCTTAGCTGTATGTTCGTTAACCAACATATAACCAAATTTATTAGCAACTAGTGGACATTTGCAAGCTCTGCTTTTCGGTTCGAAATTTCCGAACCCATTTTGACCAAGTCTAAATCAGACTTTTTGGCTTTAGGGAAAATCATCTTCTTCCTCTTTCACGTGATGTTTAACATACTCAGACATCACTTTGATTTTCATTTCACCATCTAGTGCTTTACCTTCTACCTGAGCTATTAAGTCTTTTAAAGTAGCATGTTCTACAGCGTTGTTATGTTTACTATTTGATGGGGTTTGCATGTCATTATATCTATGCCCCAAAATCTTAACATTCAAGAACAAATTGTGACATTTAGAATTACCGCTAAGAACTAATAAGCTATAGTCATACTTAAATGTATTCCTCAAAAAAATGTACTCTGTCTAAGAGCAGGAATTATTTTTTTTACAGTTTATTAAGCCACAAATAACATAGGGCATAATCTAACGGGTTTAATCGCAGGTATGATAATTCTTAGTCATTTGAGCTTCACGTGAGTAGATAATAATGAGTAACAATATAAGCGACTTTGACAAACAAATCACAATACAATCCAAACTAACAAGACAACTCTTTTCTGTTGGCAGAGCCTCTCTCGTTACCAGCATGCTTTTAGCTTGTGTGCTCACTTATGTGCTACAGGATGTGATCAGCGTTACAATAATTTACCCTTGGCTATCTCTTATTATTTTCTTATCTTTAGCGCGCGCCGTGCTCATTGCCGCATATTTACGTTCTCACGTAAACAAAGTTACAGCCAGCCCGAGCTGGCTAAAAAAATATCGGCTCTTAATTTTTCTTGTGGGTGCTGTCTGGGGCTCGGCTGGCGTCATACTTTTTCCAATTGATTATCCCCAGCATCAATTATTTTTAATCTTCATGCTCGCAGGTTTGACTGCTGGAGGTATCGTCGCTTTTTCGGCTGACCTAGTTTGCGCCTTTACATTTGTTAGTTTGAGCATAGTGCCGACGATGGTACGACTATTTGTTGCAGGAGACAGTATCTCAATGTCGATGGGCGTAGCTATCATGTTGTATCTTGGGTTTATGATTATGAGCACATGGCATATTAATCGTAACATACGCGAGAATGTTTCTTTACATGTCGAGGCCGCTACGCGTGAAGAAACAGTTAGGTCTAGCGAAGAACGATATCGTTTACTTCTGACTCATTCCCCCGTCGGAATTTTTCATTACAATACTCATCATATCGTCACATTTTGTAACAAACGCTTCGCTGATCTTTTGCAAAGTTCAGTAGATGGTGTTGTCGGAACTGACTTAAAGTCACTTAAGGATCAATCGGTTTTTCCTGCGCTAGAAAAGGCGCTGTTAGGTGAAATTGGTCGTTATGAGGGCAGTTATAGTGCAACTCATAGCGATGCTAAGGTATGGGCCTCCTTGATTTGTGCACCTTCGCTAGACAACAATGAAAATGTCGTGGGTGGTATTGCAATCGTTCAGGATATTAGCGAACGAAAGCAGGCAGAAGGTATCATTGAGAATTTGGCGTTCTACGACTCTCTCACGCAGTTACCAAATAGGCAGCTTTTGCTCGATCGACTCCAGCAGGCATTAGCTAGCAGCGCGCATAGCGGCAGAGATGGTGCGCTACTATTTCTCGATCTTGACCACTTTAAGATACTCAACGATTCTCGTGGACACGATGCTGGCGACTCGTTGTTACGCCAGGTCGCAGCCCGCCTGACTGCTTGCTTGCATGAAGATGATACAGTTGCTCGTT
>JAKFDL010000040.1:0-39927 GCA_036676175.1 Methylotenera sp.
GCCCTTAAGGTAGCGGAAAAGGCACGCGACTTGTTGCTAGCTGCCGAAAAAGCGAATCCGAATGCTTTGCAAGGGTCCGCTTATACAAGTTTAGGTTCACTTTATTACAAAGTGCCTAGTTGGCCGATTGGCTTTGGAGATAAGAAAAAAGCCAAAGCCTATCTCGAAAAAGCATTGCAAATCAATCCAGATGGGATAGATCCCAACTTTTTCTATGCTGACTTCTTAAGCGAACGTGGCGAGTACAAGCAAGCCATCGAGTTCTATGAAAAGGCATTATTAGCACCAGCCAGGGCAGGTCGCGAAGATGCAGATGCAGGGCGCAGAGCTGAAATTGAAGCTGGTCTGAAAGTAGCCAGAAGCAAGCAATAACTTAATCGGAAATAAATCCGCTAGCAACAGCTATCAACTATTTCACCTGCTTAAATTTTAGGCATAACACTAAGAAAACTTTATGACGCAACCAAAGCAAAGCAATACTAAAATCTCTATCTTATGGACTTATCTATTATTTTGGTACCTCACCGGTGCCACGCAATTGCTGTTAGCCTTAACCGGAGCAGTTTCGCTGGAAGGCTTTAAAGATGCCACCATTACGGCCATTTTATGGCTAATTCCAGTATTGTTATTTCCCAAGCACGCCAAAAAAACATCTGGTGTAATCGGCGTGTTTATCTGGTTACTTGCGTTGCCTGGATTTGGTTATTTTCTTATTTACAGACAAGAGCTTACACAAAGCTTGATGTTTATTATTTTCGAATCTAACAGGTCGGAATCGGCTGAGTATTTCCAAAATTATTTCAATTTTTCCATTGTAATCGGGTTTCTTTGCTTCACATTGATACCAGTATATTTATGGACAAGAGTTAAGCCTTTCTCTGTAGCTAAAAACATCTCTAATCCTGTAGTTTTGTTGATTGCATCTTTAGTATTTGTTTCGCCTATTGCCAAGGCCATCAGTGCCCGAGATGTAGGCGCTGCTTATAAAAGCATCAATCGCCATTTAGGGGTTGCCCCGCCTTGGCAATTAGCTCTTGGCTACTTAAATTACAAGAATGAATTAAAAGTTGTTGAAAAAAATCTACTCAATTTTAATCAGATTCCACCACTCAGCAATTTGAAAGAAACAAAAAAAACCTTACCAACTACGGTAGTGATTGTAATAGGCGAGTCAACAACGCGTGTACACATGGGGTTGTATGGCTACCAGCGTGATACTAATCCTCAACTCGCTACAATCAAGGACGAGTTGATTGTTTTAAAAAATGTTTTCGCTTCTCGACCCAATACTATTGAAAGCTTAGAACAGGTGCTTACATTTGCCGATCAAGAGCATCCAGATTGGTACAAAACAAAACCTAGTTTAATTGCTATGATGAAGCAGGCGGGTTATAAAACTTACTGGATCAGTAACCAACAAACGCTCACCGCCAGAAATACCATGCTGACCACTTTTGCCAAGCAAGCGGACGAACAAATATTTTTAAACAATGCTAGAAGCCAAAATTCTTATAGTTTTGATGAAAAGGTACTAGAGCCTTATTCAGATAAGCTAATGATGCCAGACCAGAAAAAATTGATTATTGTGCATTTAATCGGCACTCATATGAAATATGCATATCGATATCCTTCAAGTTACAACCACTTTAAAGATAAAGTAGGCTTACAAAATACTTTATCTGACGATAAAGTACAAACTATCAATGAGTATGACAATGCTGTGCGCTACAACGACCATATTGTTTACGAACTTATTACCCGATTAAAAAAGACTAATCAACATAGTTTACTAGCTTATTTCTCTGATCATGGAGAGGATGTCTATGACTCCAAACCCAATGACTTTAAGGGGAGGAATGAAGGAAAGCCAACCTACCCCATGTATGCAGTACCGCTTATATTCTGGCATTCTGCAAACTGGGAGGAAGCAAAGAAATTTGATGACCCTAAGATGTTTGATCGTCAATATGACAATGCGGATTTTATTTATACATGGTCTGATTTGATTGGGCTATCTTATGATGGCTATTTAGACCATGAAAGTATCTTCAGTCAAAATTTTTCTGAGGACACGATTGTGGTTGGTGACCCATACGGTAAGTCGCTTAAAGTTTTATCAGGGACAACAGACTCTAAAACAAGCCTCCATAACTTTCGATCACATCCCACGAGAGCTAGCGCTGTTGTTCAAGTTTTGGGAAATTGATATATGCTTAAAGTTGCGAATAGAGTGAATTTGCCAACTTTTAAAAGAGCTTGGCTTGCATTATTTATTTCATTTTTAGTAATTCTGGCGATTGGACAATTCACAAGTATTGATTTAGCGATAGAGGATTATTATTACGACAGTTTACTAAAGATTTTTCCTTGGGAAAAATCATGGTTTGCCAAAGATTTGATGCACGGCTATGTGAAAAACGTAATTATCAAAAGTGGCTATTTGCTCTATTTATTCGTTTTGCTGGATATAGTTTTTAGATGGCGGTGGCTATCTCCGTTTATTAGAATTAGATTGCGTTTTGTAGCGATAGCAAGTTTTTTTGTGCCGTTTATCGTGCGTGGAATTCAGCAGTTTTGGGTGTTTCATTGCCCATGGAACGTTGACCGCTACGGGGGGACAGAACCATTTTTAAGGTTGCTAGATTTTGCACCTGCAGGGATAAAGATATCTCATTGTTTTCCTGCAGGCCATGCTACAGTTGGTTTATGGCTCGCATCTTTGTGCATATTTTGGCTACCAGACAACCCAAAAGTCGCTCGTCGTGTGTTCTTTTCTGGTTTGGGCGTAGGTTTGTTTATGGGATGGGTGCAGCAAATGCGAGGGGCTCACTTTTTGTTTCACACGCTATGGTCAGCTTGGTTTGCAAGTTTAATCATTGTGTTTATGCTTCAGATAATTTCAACTATATGGAGTAAGGATTATAAAAATGGAAAATATCAACCAATCAGTACGATATAGTAAACCTTTGATTATTTTACACTGGTTAATGTTGGCGCTAATGGTAATAACATATGCCACAATTGAACTGCGCGAACTGTTTCCCAAAGGCACCGAACCCCGCGAATTTATGAAGTCTTTACACTTTATGTTTGGATTAACCGTTCTAATTAGTGTGAGTTTTCGTGTCTACTACAGGTTAGGCAGCAACTCGCCAGCGATTACTCCCGTTCCAAGCTTAATCACGCATCGCATCGCGCAGGTCATGCATTTGCTGCTGTATCTATTAATGATAGGCATGCCGATAGCGGGTTGGTTAATTTTAAGTGCTGCTGGCAAGCCAATTCCGTTTTTTGGCTTAGAGTTGCCGCCACTGATAGCAGATAATAAAGAGTTGTCAAAATCTATCAAAGAATTACATGAAAACGCAGGTATCTTGGGTTATTTCTTGATTGGAATCCATACAGTCGCTGGCTTGTTTCATCATTATGTGGTTAAAGACAATACATTAAAACGCATTCTGGTTCTAAAAGACTAAGGTTCTAAAAGATTAGTTTGTTATGAGAGATTAGTTTTTACTGAAGTCACTCTATAAAGTTACACCACCAAGCAGTTAGTAATAACGCCATCTAATACATTGTCACTTGATTTGCATAAAGAGATTTACGCTAAAGTCGGTCTACGTGCTTGCATGAATAAGTCAACTTTATGTAAATCTGTAACGTGGAAATATTACATTGCTTAAAACTAGCGAGAAGTCACTACCTGAATATTTAGAAATTATTTTGACGCTATCAATGGATGAAAAATATCATCAGGACTGAAATTGTTCATGTGAATTGGCACCTCGACAGGCATCTAACAAAGCGATATAGAACAATAGGCGTGCTATATATGGGCAATGATCTTTGTAGGGCTCGTGACTTCAGTTGATTTTTCGAATAAGGCATGATGTTTGCATATATTCAAGTATGAAAAACTTACTTGAAAATCTATCCACTTATTTATTAATCCTCGTGGGGGCATTACTATCTGCATTTTTTCTTGCGATGGTGTTGCGTTTAGACCTTTTAGCTCCACTTATATGGCTTATTTCCTGTTTAAAATTAATACTTTACATCATTTATTACTACACGCAGTTTGGGGTTGTATCCGATCTACTTCTTCTTGCGGTGTTGTTTTGCGTTACAAAGTTTGTAATTAATTTAATAGATAAATTCATAAATATGGTCAGCAATCAAATTGCTAACGATATAGAAATTGAGTGAAATCCAACACCTATGTTATTTTTTCGACTATAAATAGGTTATGCAATAGCATATTTATTATTTTTTTAGTGTCTGATATTTCATTTATACAATTTCGTATAAAAATCCGTATAAAAATTTACAATAACTCCCCTCACTGACTGTACTTTAACTCAAGCCACTGCTAAGTGTCTGGCGAGGCGGCTTCGACCCTAATCAATCCCTGAGCTTTGCCTGCCCGAATTTTTGATTCACTGAGAAATTTGGTAAATCAATTCCTACAAAATTTTAGGACAAATGCGCCTGTATGGATTCTTTAAGAAGATGCTGAATAGCACTTATAGAATTTTCAAACTTATTTTAGTGGTTACCTATTTTTTTGAAAAATTTATTATCTTCAATCGAAAAAAGTACTAAATCCAATTTATTTTAAAGGAAATTAAAATGAACAAATTATTGATAGCATTATTATTTTCAGCAGCCACAGGTACCTCTTTTGCTGCTACTACTGATGAAAACAAAGATGACGCTTCAGCGCTAGGAACTTCCGATAGCCCACAGGTTCAAAAACAGCAGAATCGCACTGATAAGGGCGCGGTTGGTGTGCATCAAGAAGGTGTGCCAGATGATGCCAGTAAACTTGGTACGGCCGAATCACCACAAGTGAAGGCACAGAACAAACGGACGAATAAAGGGCCTTCAGAAAGAACAAGTAAACATAATCCTACAAACAAAGTCATGAAGGAAAAAGAAGAAAATGCTGGGACATCTAAAGGTAATCCGATTCAGCCGACAGAACCGGAATCGGCTCCTCCAGCTAGCAATTAAATAGTTGCTAGCAGTTATGGGAATACTCTACGTATTCCCATTTTTTGGGTATTTAGTTTGCATTGTTACTGCCGAAAATTTTGAATTTACTATAACGAAGAAAACATGATGAAAAATTTAGCACTGCTGCTAACGGCATTTTATACATCTGCCTCCTTTGCAGAAATTGTTGTCCCTATCAATCAGGTTAATAAATCGGGGGTGGGTGAAAGTGTCGGTCAGATTACAATCACGGAGTCAAAATATGGTGTTGTGTTTACTCCATCTCTCAAAAAGTTAACTCCGGGCGTTCATGGGTTTCACTTGCATCAAGAACCAAGCTGCGAACCGAAAGAGAAAGCTGGCAAAATGGAGGCAGCAGGGGCAGCTGGCGGTCATTATGACCCGGCATCTACAAAGGTACATGGAACCCCTTGGGGCGAAGGGCACCTTGGAGATTTACCGCCGCTTTATGTGGAAGCCAACGGTTCTTCTAAACAGCCTGTATTAGCACCACGCTTAAAACTCGCTGATGTTAGTGGACGTACAATAATGATTCATGCGGGGGGTGACAATCATTCAGATCACCCTGTAGCATTAGGCGGCGGAGAAGCGCGCATTGCGTGCGGTGTTATCAAATAGCACACATATCTCACTTCAAATTCCCAGAAGATATTAACAAGTAGCCTCAAGGTCATTTAGAGATTTCCGGTATTTATTATCAGGTTATGTGCGCTAGATGACAGAGTGTTGAAAAGAGTAATGACATACTACCTCTAAATTTCTAAGAGGCATTGATAGATGAATGCTTACTCATTACCACTGTTTCCTCTCAACGTAGTTGTGTGTCCTGGAGGGGTGTTGCCTTTAAAGATATTTGAGGCTAGGTATCTTGATATGATACGAGATTGCCTGAGAGATAATTCTCCCTTTGCAATCGTCACCGTCATACCTGAAAATGATGCCGATTCAAGCAATTATTTTCCGGTAGCCAGGACAGGAACATTGGTTGGCATTATGGATGTTAATGTCACCACAGTCGGGCTAATGATGATTCGTTGCCTAGGCAAACATAGAATCCACATTAATTCACTTTCACAACAAATGGATGGCTTGGTGATTGGCGAAGTCTCAGATATTGCGAATGACCTTGAACTACCCGTTCCTGAAGAGTTAGAGTTCACCAGTAGTGCGCTGGAGCAATTACTTGAATCACTGCCAGAACAAGGCGTCTCGTCAGAGAATATGCCAGTGATTAAACCCTATAAATTAGATGATGCTTCATGGGTGGCTAATCGGTGGGTAGAACTGCTGGATTTGCCTTTGCAGCAAAAGCAACGCCTAATGCTGCAAGAAAGTCCTATTGTGCGGTTAGAGGTCATCAACGACATTTTAAGTTCTAGATTAAGGAAAATGAATTAAAAAATAGCATGAACCTAGACTTTTTTAGATTTAGTATCCTCTAGTTAGAAAGTTGGCAATTCATCAAGTCGATATTCAGTATTAGTAATGCCAACTTCTCCACGTGGATATGAAAACCGGTTTAAACTCTGCGTAAGTGTTAACCCATGTTCCAAACGCATCCTGCAGGATAAGAAATACTTTATTGCCAGTTGTTAATACATCTACTACCTCAGTCACTGATGATTCAGCTGGTACATATTCAATAGGGTGAGTGCCTCCAAGCTGCTGCCATAATACATCGGTGATTCGCGTGTGATCACGATTAAGACGAACAGCACTTACAGCGTAGATAAGCATAATTGGGGAATCAATTCACGTATTTAATTGTACACCCGATGGTAAGGCCTCTAGTATCGTCTGTATTTTCATTGTGCCGTAATTTCCTAACAAATATTTAACACCAAATTATGTGATGTGTTACTTAGCGTACGGACTCATTAAATCTATCCAGTAAAAATGAGCCTCATCAATCGTGAGACAACAAAATCCTCATGATTGAAACTTAGCAATCTTAAAGGAGTAGTTATGAATAATCAGGTACGAGTAAATCATGGCAAGTATAGAGGCAACAGCGTTGGTCCTGGGCCTAGGTTTATGGGGGCTGAAACATTGATTGGTAATGATGTTTATAGTCTAGATGACGAAAATGTAGGCAATATTAAAGAAATAATGTTGAACACGTATACAGGCGAAATAAGTTATGCAGTCTTATCTTATGATGGAGTAGGGGTAGGCACAAAACTATTTGCCGTACCTTGGGAGGCACTTACACTCGACACAGAAAACAAAAGATTTGTTTTAGATGTTGATAGCAGCACATTAGAAGATGCTTCAGGATTTGATAAAGATAATTGGCCAGATACGGCAGATGAAATATGGGTGTCCGAAAAAATCAATAATTCTTTATGGTACTAGTAATTAAAACAGTTATTTCTCCTGTATCAACTATGAAACTATCAGAAAATCTACACTAATTTTTCAAGCACCAAATCTACATACAATAAAAATTGTGATGTGTTAACCAGCGTACGGACTCACTGAATCAACAAAGTCAGAATAAAGTCATCAATCGTGATTCAACAAAAAATCTTCATGATTGACATTTAACAATCTAAAGGAGTTTTGTGATGAACTATCAAGAGCGAGATAATTATGGCATGTACAAAGGTGACAATGATGGGCCTGGGCCAAGGCTTATGGGGGCTGACACGTTAATTGGCAACGATGTTTATAGTCAGGATGATGAGAATGTAGGCGATATTAAAGAAATAATGCTGAATACACAGACAGGAGAAGTTTGTTATGCAGTTCTGTCTTACGGTGGATTTTTAGGGGTGGGCTCCAAACTGTTTGCCGTGCCTTGGGAAGCACTTACATTAGATACTGTAAATAAAAGGTTTGTTTTAAATGTGGATAGCAGCACACTAGAAGCTGCGCCTGGATTTGATAAAGACGATTGGCCAGATATGGCAGATGAAATTTGGGCTGAAAAAATTCATAATTTTTATAGTACCAGCAATCAACATAGGCCATCTCAGCATTAGGCCAACGTTTATACCAATGTAATCAAAGTTTTATAATTTTAAAACGAAAAAGGCTCTCGGATTTGAGAGCCTTTTTTATAGAATTAATTTACCCTGAGGTCATTATTTAAGCTAATAAAATTCATGTTTGGCATGAAGTCTACTTTTAGCTTTTTAAGTTCTCGCATGATGAACAGATTTAATGACTGCTGAATGTCCATGTAAGCATTAAAATTATCTGTATCCAACATGTATACCACTTCAAACTCAAGATTTTGAGCGCCTAATGTTTTGAAGTGCGCACGTTCGAAATTAGCTTTGTCTATTTCCTCAATAAAAGACTTAATCATGTCAGGAATCTGCTCCAAATAGTCTGGATCAGTGTCATAGCTCACACCAAAGGTAAATGAAACCCGTCTTTTCGACATGCGTTTATAGTTGTGAATTGTGCTTTTAAGCAATTCAGTATTGCTGCAAACAATCTGCTCACCGTTTTGGCTGCGAATATGTGTGGTTTTTAAACCAATGCGCTCTACAGTCCCCGCCACATTTCCAAACACTATAAAGTCACCTATCACGAAAGGCTTGTCTAAACCAATCGACAACGAGGCAAACAGGTCACTTAAAATGCTTTGCACCGCTAATGCAACTGCAACACCACCTATCCCCAAACTTGCTACAAAGGCAGTGATGTTTACACCTACATTGGCCAGTAAAGTTAAGACTAACACTGACCATACAGCCGCCCTAAATATCCAGGAAAGCATGCCGATGATGACAGGGTTCGGCACGTCTCCATCGCGGTTGGTTAGCTTTCCGCTCCCCCATAAGCCAATACCCTTTGTCAGCCAAATTGTCACCTGAACGCCGATGACGATAAAAGTGACATGGTCGAGCCGAGCGAGCCACTTTTCCGACAGGTCAAAAAAACGCATTCCCAGTAATAGCGCGAGAAAAACAAAAGTCGCCTTGTGCGTTTCTCGCAAAACTTCAATTAACAAATCATCAAATTTGCTGAGCGTTTTCAAGGATAAATTGCTTAACCTAGAAATCAGGTAATTCCATGATCCGAGTATCAGGACAAAATAAAGCAGGCTGAGTACTGCAACAGCCACCCACTGATAAATTGGTAATGTTAGAAATGTGTGGCTCATCAGCCATTCGTTCATGATGTTTGTTTCCCGTGCTTAAGTTATTAGGCGCTTAGTTATTAAGTATGTTTAATGAGTGGCAAACCCAGACTTGCTCTAAGCTATGCCAAAGTGTGATTTGCTTTGAACAATTTATTGAACTTAAGATTCTATTAAATACGAGAATAATTGAGATAAGACAATCCCTTAATTTTTAGTAAGAATACGCTTACTTTCGTCAGTCAATTCTTACTAAAAATTCAGCGATATATGCCTACTTAGTATCGTCATTAAAAACTATTATTTTCTATTCAAATTTACACTTACTGAAGGGAAATAAAATGCGAATGAATAGAATCGGATATTCAGTGACAGCCCTTGCAGTGACTGGCTTCATATGGGCAATGGTTAATAAAAAGATGACCAAACCAATTGAAGCTAAACCGCCTCAAGCAGATGCAGATATGCAATTAGTTTTAGATGCAATGAAAGCGCTTGGTGGAAAGCCGATCCCGGAAATCAGTCCAGATGAAGCCCGCACACAACCGACTCCAACAGATGCAGTAATGAAGGTATTAAAGGAAAAAGGTGAGTCTGTATATCCAGCGGCGGTTGCGGATGTCCAGACCTTTAAAATCACAGTGCCAAATGGCGAAATCCCGTTACATGTGTATACGCCTTTAGGGGTAGGTCCATTCCCGATTGTGGTTTATTTTCATGGGGGTGGATTCGTGCTCGCAGATACCAAAGTTTACGATGCTTCAATCCGAGGTATCGCTAACGGGGCTCAGGCGATTGTGGTATCGGTGGATTATCATCGTGCCCCGGAATTCAAATTCCCAAATCAACCTAATGAAGCCTATGCGGCTTACTCATGGGTGCTAAATAATGCTGCAAAAATAAATGGGGATCCTACACGCGTTGCGGTAGCAGGTGAAAGTGCAGGTGGCAACCTGGCAACTGTAGTTTCATTGATGGCTAAAGATAAGAATGAAACGATGCCTGTACACCAGTTATTAATCTACCCACTCGTAGATAACGACATGAGTAATGAATCTTATGCGCGCAATGCTTCCGCAAAGCCGTTAGATGCAAATATGATGAAATGGTTTTTTAGACATTACTTAAATAATCAACTCGATGCGAGTAGTGCTTATGCGTTTCCAAATAAAGCTAAAACGCTTAAAGGATTGCCTCCAACCACATTGATTACTGCTGAAATCGACCCGTTACTTACAGAAGGTAAAAACTTTGCAGAGCGCCTGAAAAAAGACGGCGTTCTTACTAAATATCAACACTATGCGGGCGTTACACATGAGTTCTTTGGCATGGCAGCTGTGTTAAATAAAGCGAAAGATGCACAAGCTTTTGCAGTCTCAGAACTTAAGAAAGCGTTCACAGAACCTCTATAAATTAGTTATTCACTACTTTATTAGTTTTTCTAAAAAAGGAGATCGAAATGGACTCAATCAATAAAAATCAAACAGAAGATAACTATGAAGACCTTCAATCGGATATGGCCGTAGAAAAAATAAAGGAAATCGTAGCCAAGTCAAAATCTTGTTTCTTTTGTACCTCACCTAATTTTGAATCGCATACCAGACCCATGAGCGTGCAACAAGTGGATGATGAAGGTAATCTCTGGTTCTTAAGTGCTGAGGATAGCCATAAAAATCATGAGCTTGCAGTTTACCCGTTTGTTAAATTATATTTTCAAGGCTCTCAGCATTCAGATTTTATGTGTCTAGATGGTATTGCGACAATATCACACGACAAGGAGAAAATTAAAGAGTTATGGGAGTTTGTGATTGGAACCTGGTTTACTGAGGGCATTGATGATCCCCGCATCACTGTTATAAAGGTGACACCCATTGATGGCTATTATTGGGACACTAAACATGGCAATGCGATTGCGGGCATAAAAATGCTCTTTGGGGCAATGTTACATAGGACCATGGATGATTCTGTTGAAGGAAAATTAAGGATGTAATAAATTTGCATTGAACTCTTATTCATCCAATATAACTTCCCAACTCTTGGGCTATGGAAAAATGTTAGAAAATATAACGCTAAGTTCAATATTTGCTTTGCAAAATTACACTTTAGATTTTATGCAGTGGCCCGCCATGGTGGCTACTTTAGCCTCAGCTTGGCTGGTGGCTGCACAATCGAAGGGTAGGAGGCGAGTAGGATTTTGGGTGTTTATTTTAAGTAATATCTTATGGGCTATATGGGGTATATATGCCAAAGCCTACGCATTAGTCTTGCTGCAGGTAGGACTTTTGCTGCTAAATATTAGAGGTGCTTATAAAAATAAAACCGAATAGATTATTTAGCTTTAAGTCGGTATTTATTTAGTTTTGTATTAATTTACCACTCGGCTCAAAAAGTGTTTAGTCACCAACGCTTTAGTCAAAATGTCTGCGAGCCCCAATAAAACTTCGCGTTGTTGTGAGGTTAAAGTTTTCGGTTTGGTATCAAATACACCTATCACCCCAATAACCTCTCCTAAAGGTAATTTAACAGGTGCGCCCGCATAAAACCTAAACTTTTTGCCATCTAGGTCAAAGTCATGATCTTTATGCAACTCGTCTTGATCAATGTCATGAATTTCCAGATATTCATTTTTTTTTGAGACCAAACCGCAAAATAAGTCACTTTTAGGAATGTCAGTCACATATGAATAACCAGCTTCTGATTTGTACCATATACGGTGGTCATCGACTAATGTGATGATTGCAACAGGAACTTTGCAGATTTTTGCTGCTAGGTTGTTAATTGAATCAAAGAGTATCTCGAATTGAGAGTCTAAAATTAGAAACCTATTTAAATCAGAAACATCTGTATCTACAAGCACACTTTTGATGGGCTTGACGTTGATTTTAGTATTCATGATATCTCACTAAGACACTAATCTAAACATCTCAATTGGCAGCTTGTGGTTACCAAACTAGTGTTGGATTATCAGTCTACCCTCAATTTTATGGGGTTACAATAAAATTTTTCTGTTGATTCTAATGATGATTCAGTAACAAAAAAGTTCATTTTTATCGCAATTGTGTTTGCTAAAGTCTTCATGTTAGAGTCTTAAAAATGAGTGTTGTAACCAGTTTTCAGCCAATCGCAGATAAATCGGCTCAGATGCTTATTTTGGGTAGTATGCCGGGGGTGCTGTCTCTTAAAGCCGGTCAATATTATGCACATCCACGTAATGCATTTTGGCCCATTATGGCCAGCTTGTACAATTTTAGTCTTCATTCTACTTACGATAGCCGTGTGCAAAGCCTGAAAGCGTCTCGCATTGCAGTTTGGGATGTTTTGCATTCTTGTGTACGCACGGGGAGTCTTGATAGTGCCATTGTGAATGGGTCACGTATTGCGAACGATTTCAGGTCATTTTTCAAACATCACCCAAACATCAAAATCGTCGCTTTTAACGGAACAGAAGCTGAGAAGAGTTTTAAAACCTATGTTTTGCGTGAACTAGATATGCGTGAACTGGATTTAGGTGATGTGACTTTTGTACGGCTGCCTTCTTCTAGTCCTTCTCACACCAAGCCATTGGCACAAAAGATTGAGGCTTGGAGAAAAGCGCTTATAAATCCCCGTCCGGTTTGATATTACCTTTATCTTTATTTCTTGCCTGCTTAGCGTAATTCGCAGCTTCGTTAGAGAGTCTAAGCGCTATTGCAGCAGATTCAGTGGCTAACCTGGTTGCTTCAGCTGATTCTGCTGAAGCTTTTAATGAAGTCTCTTCGGCGTGATGTGCGGCAGCCAGCGCAGTAGCCGCCGCCGCGGCTGAAGCAGATGCCGCAGCTTCAATAGCCGCTTCTGCTGCCACGGCTGCTGCTTCCGCTGCCTCTTCAGCAGCCTGGACAATTGCTTCGTTGGCAGCTATTTTTGCGGTTTGCGCTGCTTTCGAGGCAGCTATAGAAGCCTTACTTGCAGCGGCAGCAGATCTTTGCGCTGCTTCTAAAGACAATTCTGTTAAAGACTTTAACGAAGACAGCACTTCGTTATACCTTTTGTTTACATAATTGAAGCCATAGCGTAAGTTAACTACTTCTTCTTCAAGCGTTTTTAATTTTGCAAAGATAATTTTTTCTGAATCAGAATCCACTTAAAGCCCTTAATTGATTCTGTAATTTAAGAATCTATTGATTGCATCCATTATGGGTTATTTTATTAAATTATATTATGCCTATCGTAATCAGAATGCAAAATTAAATATTAAATTAATTACTTAATTTCACCTTTCCTCTAACCTTTGGCTAAGCTTATTCAGCGGGATTGCTGGAAAGAAAATTCCTACATAAAAATAGGACAAAACCCTATAAATTGGATATTCGTAAAAGCGTAATCTGCAGGTGTCGCGTTTGAATTGAATTTCAAATTTAATTTCGGACAAGACAAAGCGGCAGCCCTCACGGCTGCCGTTTATTTTTTGGAAACCTTGTTTCGTACGTTTTTCTTTCTGTTTGGGTAAATTTTCAATAATGCGGGAACATCCCGATTAGCTTCAGCGCCCGCTTCATCAACGCTTTTTGGATTTTCCAGTTCTATCCCTTGATTATCAGGCGAGGGCTGGGTTAATAAAGGCTGAGTTAACTCTTCTTCAACCTCTTTTTTTTGACCATTATTTGTCATAATGAGCCTCTTAAAAGTATTTCTAATCAATCGCATTCATTCTCAGCCATTGATGATTTCACCGCCATTCGGGTGTAAGACTTGACCACTCATATAAGAGGTGTCATCAGAAGCCAAGAAAACATAACAAGGCGCAACCTCGCTCGGTTGTCCAGCACGACCCATTGGGGTATTCGTACCAAACTTCTTGATTTCTTTTGTGGTAAAAGTAGAGACAATCAAAGGCGTCCAAATGGGCCCGGGTGCCACTGCGTTTACATAAATTCCTTTTTTAAGGAGCTGTTTAGAAAGTGACCTGGTGAAAGTCACGACAGCACCTTTTGTGGCCGAATAATCAATCAAGTGGTCACTGCCGCGATAAGCGGTTACTGAAGCCGTATTAATAATGCTGCTGCCTTTCTTAAGATATGGCAGTGCAGCTTTAACTACATAGAATAGGGGGAACACATTGACGCGAAACGTATCTACTATTTGAGTTTGGTCTAATGTTAAGAAATCGTCTGAGGAATAATGCTCTGCCGCGTTATTGACGACAATATTCAGCTTTCCAAATCTTTCAATCGTTTTGTCTACGATGGATTTGCAAAAACTGAGTTCCCTCAAGTCCCCAGCAATCAAAATACATTCGCCACCAGCTTGCTCAACTAATAGTTTGGTCTTTTTTGCATCCTCATGCTCATTTAAGTACTGGATAGCCAAACTTGCACCTTCCAGCGCATAAGCGATGGCAACAGCGCGTCCAATGCCACTATCGCCGCCTGTAATGAGGGCTACTTTGTTTTTAAGCTTGCCACTGGCGCGATAATCCTTACGCACATATTCAGGCTCAGGATGCATTTTGCTTTCCAGACCCGGTTTACGCGATTGCTTTTGAGCCGGGTTGGGTTTTTTCTGGGTTCCCTGTTTCATATAATACCGCCTTGATTTGACAGTATTAGGCTAGCAAAATGCTGAAACGACTTATGTCACTTACCACACCAAAGGCCCTATTTATTATCGAAAATAGCATGATAATTTTAGTGGCAGATTATGTGTTCGATTGCGTACAGATGCGCTTTGGTGCACCGAGTATGCTGTGCTTAACTCATTTCACTTAGTCATATCACTCTAGGCATTTCTATTTGGCCAATTAATATGAAACTGCAGTTAAAGGTACTTATAGATTTATTGCTAAACTCTTTTAAAGCCTGGATTGATCATCGCAGCGCTAGCAAGGGTGCGGCATTAGCGTTTTATACGCTATTTTCATTAACACCAATTCTGATAATAGTGATTGCCTTTGCCGGTTATTTTTTTGGCCACGATGCTGCACAAGGTCAAATTATTCAGCAAATACAAGGTCTGGTTGGCCGCAATGGCGCAACTGCGATTCAAGCCCTATTATCCGCAGCACGTGATCCTGCTGGTGGTGTTGTGGCAACCATCGTGGCGACTGCGTTGCTATTGATTGGTGCTACCAGCGTATTTGCTGAACTTAAAGGCAGCCTAGATGAAGTCTGGGGTGCGCCTTCATCAAGTTTATCGCCACTTAATGTGGTGTTGAAAACTCGTTTATTGGCATTTGGTTTAGTATTGACCTTGATGTTTTTATTACTAATTTCACTAGTGATTAGCGCATTATTAAATGTGCTTCAACATTATGTGGGTGGAGTATGGAGCAGCTCGGCATCGTTGTTTTCTGCTATTTCAGGGCTGGTGACATTCTGTGTGATTACCTGTTTATTTGCCGTGATTTATAAAATGTTACCAGATACGCCTTTGTCATGGACTGACGTACTAATCGGGTCGGTATTTACTGCAGGATTATTTAATTTAGGCAAATATCTAATTGGCTTATATTTGGGCAATAGTGCAATAGCATCAAGTTTTGGCGCTGCAGGCTCCGTAATTGCGTTGTTGCTATGGGTTTACTATTCAGCTCAAATATTCTTTTTAGGAGCGGAATTTACAAAACAATATGCATTAAGTTTTGGCTCTTTGCAAAATCGCAGTAAGGGTGATATTACTCAATCCCCGCTAACCCTTACTCACTGAAGTTTAGCTTATTCTGCTCAAGCCAATAACCAAGGAACAATAGATGAGTTTAAAAATATTAGATGAGGTGATAGAAGATGGGGAAGTGCATTTCAGGGCAAGTCGCGAAAAGCTGGTTCATCGTTTTGTGTTAACTAAACCAGCAATCACAAAGTTATCGCAGAATAAGAATCTAAACTTTAATAACCAATCCGATGTGCTTAAAGTATTTAAAGAACATCAGCTTGAGGTGGCTAGGGCAGCAGAAAGTTTACTTGTTAAACAAGACCTTGCTTACGATCCTGTCTATACCATCACAGCAAGCATGGTAACAATCAAATAGTCGTTTTTTAGCTTTTTATCAGAATTTTCTCACATTAAATTAGGAACAAGACTTATGCATAATTTCAATCAGGAAAAGTTAAATACAGGTTCTTTAAATTAACTCTGAGGAGCTATCATGAATAGAAATATTATTGAAGGAAACTGGAAACAATTAAAAGGTAAAGTTAAACAAAACTGGGGAAAACTCACTGACGACCAGTTAGATGTGATTGATGGTAAGCGCGATCAATTGGCCGGCAAAATCCAAGAAGCATACGGATGTAGTCAGGATGAAGCCGAAAAGCAAATTTCTAACTGGGAAAAAATGCAAAAAGGCATGGACCGTCATTAATTGCACCCAAAGTAAGTTTAAAACATAACCCATCAATTCGTAACTGATGGGTTATTTGTTGGGTATTAATAAACAAGGATGCTTCGAAATATTTAGTAAGTATTTGCTGACAGTAAAATCAGAATTTAACGGGTTTTGTACTATTGGCAAAGGTTTAAGCTGAATGTTTCAGTAATATTAATTACCGATATTGCTTATTTAAATAGGAGAGCATGATGAAAAAACTACACTTATTAGCCCTTGTGCCATTTTTTGCTTTAACTGCACCGGTCGCAATGGCAGAGCCCGTAGATAGTGGGCCGCCAGCTCAACAGCAGAAAAAAGCGTTGCCTGATACAACTTCTAAAGGTGACTATCTGAAAAATGAAAACGGAACTGTAGCAGCTGATGGCAGCACTACAAATAGAGCCTATCCTTGTGATAATGACCAAATGAATTCCAGTCAATCAAAAACCAATAGCCCAGAAAAAGGCAAAAGCCATAACAAGGAGCCTGAAAAGGGGGGTGTAGAAGTTAAATAGGCTTTAATTTAACGCTTATACCGACCCGCCTTGTGCGGGTTTTCTTATGGTTTAGAGTCGAGTTCTTCCCAACGCGTCAATAGCTGTTCAATTAATCCTTCAATTTCAATTAACCTTGATTGAAGTGTTTTAACAAGTTCTGCTTGCGTTTTATATAGCTCAGTATCGGTAAGTTGTGCATTGATACTGGCTTGCTCAGTTTCTAGCTGCTCAATTTTTAAGGGAATTTCAGCCAATTCTTGTTGCTGCTTAAAGCTTAGTTTGGTTGCTTTTGTATCAGTTGTATTATTTGTAGCAGCTTGTGGCGTAGGCTTTTGTTTTTGCGGCGCTTGCTTCGGTAATAAGTTAAAGCGCTGCCAATCATCGTAACCGCCACCAAATTCGGTAAGCACGCCGTTACCTTCAAACGCAATCACCTGCGTGACGGTGTTCTCTAAAAATGCACGATCATGGCTGACCAAAAATAAAGTCCCGGTAAAATCCTGTAACAGGCTTTCTAGCAATTCCAGTGTGTCAATATCCAAGTCGTTAGTTGGCTCGTCTAGCACCAGCACATTGGCAGGGCGCGCAAACAGGCGTGCCAGCAATAGGCGATTACGCTCGCCACCAGACAGTGATTTGACTGGCGAACGCGAACGTTGTGGTGGAAACAAAAAGTCTTCCAAGTAACTAATGACGTGTTTGCGTTCGTTGCCGATTTCTACAAAATCTGAGCCCGGACTAATGGTGTCAGCCAGTGTCGCTTCTTCGTTTAACTGCTCGCGCATCTGGTCAAAATAAGCTACATTGATTTTTGTACCGCGATTTATTGTT
The DNA here is from genome assembly GCA_036676175.1 of Methylotenera sp. Lineage (GTDB taxonomy): Bacteria > Pseudomonadota > Gammaproteobacteria > Burkholderiales > Methylophilaceae > Methylotenera_A. The sequence goes on from JAKFDL010000040.1 coordinate 17,780, forward strand.
CCGCTATCTGCTTCAATATCACCAAGAATAAGTTTCAACAGGGTGGTTTTGCCGATGCCGTTGGCACCCAGCAAGCCAATTTTATCGCCACGTAAAATACGCGTGCTAAAGTTGTTAATCAGGTTTTTGTCACCATAGCTTTTTGAAACGTTTTCCAGCTCGGCCACTAGCTTGCCACTGCGCTCGCCCGCATCCAGGTTGAGCTTCACGTTGCCTTGGCGTTCACGCCTGGCGGCGCGCTCTAGGCGCAATGCTTCCAGCCTGCGCACACGACCTTCGTTGCGTGTGCGACGCGCTTTAATGCCTTGGCGAATCCATACTTCTTCTTGTGCCAGCACTTTGTCAAACTTAGCAGCATGCGTTTCTTCTACCGCCACCAATTCTTCTTTTTTAATTTGGTATGCCGTAAAGTTGCCAACAAAGTCAGTTAACTTGCCACGGTCTAGCTCTGTGATGCGGGTGGCGAGCTTGTCTAAAAAGCGTCTGTCATGCGTAATAAATAGCACGCTGCCGTTAAAACTGAGTAGCAAATCTTCCAGCCACTCAATCGCTTCTAAATCTAAGTGGTTGGTTGGTTCGTCCAGCAACAATACTTCAGGTTCTGCCACCAGCGCGCGTCCTAATGCCACACGTTTGCGCCAGCCGCCAGAAAGGGTAGACACTAGCGCATCTGCATCCAGTTTCAAGCGCGTCAACACGGTTTCTACACGCGATTGCGCTGCCCAGCCATTTTGCATATCTAAATCGTGTTGCAAATGCTGCATCTTTTCCATCAGCGCTTCAATATCTGCATCCGGCATGCCCATATCGTGTGTCACTTGGTGGTAATCGATAATAATCTGCTGCAATGCGCCCAAGCCTTCGGCAACTGCTTCGAATACAGTGTGCGTGGTATCTAGTTCTGGCTCTTGTGGCACATACACTACGCGCGCATTGGGTGCGCGCCATACGGTGCCGTCATCTAACTTAAGGGTGCCAGCAATGGCTTTAAGCAAGCTCGATTTACCCGCACCGTTGCGCCCAATTAGGCCGACACGCTCACCGGCATCTAGTTGAAATGCCGCGTGATCGAGGAGGGCGTGGTGGCCAAAAGCAAGGCTGGCGTTATCGAGAGTGATGAAAGGCATGAAATTATTGCTGCAAAAAATAATGAGCGCGTATTATATGCCAGTTAAGTGAATAACTTACTTTATTGATAATGAGGTTTTCTAAGTCATGTAAACGCAATAAAATGTAGGCATGCTATCAAAAACAACCTACTTAAACATCTTAGGAGAATAAAATGAATAAAGCTTACCAGCCATCAGCAATCAAAGCCCTAGTGGCTTCAGCCATGCTGTTCAGTACTATAAATGTTTATGCTGATGAGCTTAAAGTTGCGGAGGGCGACAAGCCAGTGGTTGAGCAAATTGTGAATACACTCACAACGCTTTCAGGCGGCCCGCACCAAGGCTATCGCGCTAATCATGCCAAAGGCATTGTGGTGTTGGGTGAGTTTACGCCAGCAAAATCAGCTGCCGCCGTCACTAAAGCGGCACATTTGCAAGATTCTGTCAGCCCTGTCATTGTGCGTTTTTCAAACGCAACAGGCGTGCCTAATATCCCAGATGCCGATGGCCATGCTTTCCCCAAAGGCATTGCGATTCGCTTTACCTTGCCAGATGGCAGTTTCACCGACATTGTGAGTATTTCAACCAATGGCTTTCCCGCAGCCAAGCCTGAAGACTTTTTAGGTTTGCTCAACGCGATTGCAGCCAGCGGCCCAGATGCTGCAAAACCAACGCCAGTAGAGCAATTTTTAGGCACACATCCAGCCGCACTTGCTTTTGTACAAATGCCCAAACAACCGCCAGTCAGTTTTGCCACACAACCGTTTTACGGGGTGAATGCATTTAAATTCACCAATGCAAAAGGCGAGAGCCAATACGGGCGTTACCGCATTACGCCAGTAAACGGTGAGGAGTTTTTGAGTAAAAAGCAGGCAGCTAGTGCCACGCCAAATTACCTGTTTGAAGAGTTGCCAGCACGTTTGGCCAAAGCGCCTGCAAGTTATAAATTGACCCTGCAATTGGCAGAACCGGGTGATGCGGTGAATGACCCGACGGTATTGTGGCCAGAAAGCAGAAAACAAGTAGAGCTAGGGACATTAACGCTTAAAAAGGCAGATGCGGATGGCGTAAAGTTCGAGAAGGCCACCATGTTTAATCCGTTAGCACTGGTTGATGGCATTGAGCCTTCAGATGATCCGATTCTGTTGGCACGCCCTGGTGCATACGCCGTCAGTTACGGTAGGCGTTTAGGGCAATAAATTCCTGATTACAAGTTAATCACCAAATAAAACTTACCCAGGTAGCGAGAAAATCAATATCACCTCCACCAGCATTATCTACCTGAGTGCTTGTAAACATATGAACGTAGGACGCGGTGGCGACCATGTGCCGGTTAATTTTCCATTGTGCGGCGGCTTCTACAGCAGTCCCCACATATTTGGGTGTATCTGCAGCCGGCAGCAATACACCGCCAGTCGTGGCATAAAGCGCGTCCTGCTTGGTGTGTCGCCAGATGAAATCACTGCCAAATGTGATCGTCAGGTCTTCTCTGGGTTGCATCTGCAATGAGAGATGAATGTCAGCTAGATTGGCTGGACGAAAGAAAGCAGCGTCATTGAAATAATTTGCTTTAAAAAATAATGGATTAAAAGTTTCTAACTCCCCATCATTTTTATCCCGGTCACCACTTGCGATGTCCGCCTTTAACCCTAATCTTGGATGCCAAGCAGCATCTTTAAAGGTGTAACCGGTATCGGTAGCAAATGTCCAGGCTCTAATATTTTTGTCGCCGACCTCACCTAATTGTGCAACGGCTTCCCAGTCGTAATCCCATTGCCCGCTTTTCCCAAACCATCGAAAACCTAAGGTATGTCGATCCTCTGTACCCTGAGCGCCAATATAAGCAGCTTCTTCATTACGATAATTTAAGTAATAAACATCTACGCTGCCCGGTGCTCCACCCAAAGGCCAGCTGGAATAAACGCCACTAAAAGTTTGTGCCGGATTTGCCCTATCAGCATCATATCTATCTTCTTTCACCGGGCGGGCCACAAACCCATATAGTTTCTTGTTGCCTTCGTTAGAATGGATAAACTGCAAGCCATCAAATTTCAGTTGTGTATTAGGGCCAGCTCGCGTTGCAATCAATCTTCCAGATCCGTAAGTCATCGAGAATCTACCTGCACGGATGGTTTGCCTATTTCCATTTGGGGTTGGATCCCCAAAAGTATAATCGACGAAGGCTTGCTGTAAGTCGAGGGGGTTCTGATTCACGTCTAATTTTTGTTCTCCTCCGAACTGCAAACTTGATATCCCTTGAACAAAGAATCTGAGGCGTTCATTTGCATGGATATCTGCATGTAGCATGATTCTTTGTAGACCATAATGGTCACTCTCTGGATCTTTTATGCCGAAGCTTTGATTATGATATTGCTCGTATCGCTCCCTGATTTCTCCACCCAAGCTAAGGTAGCTTTCTGGGTTGTCTGGGTCTAATGGGATGTACTTCAATGCATCAGAAGGGTCAGTACGTTTTGCAGGATCAGCCAAATGTGAATATCGCTCTGTGTAGCGCAAGATTGTGTAAGGTGGCGGGTTTGAGTTTGGTGCGCCAAACGGTACATCTTCTGCAAGAATCGAATCCTGTGGCTGAACTAATTGTTTTTCCGATTCTTGATCACTAGGAAGTGTGTAATCAGTGGCCATGGCTGGAAAGGCTATCAAAATGGCGGCCATTGCCAGTGATGCCTTCAATATAATCGGCCATATACTAGGCGATTGGATAGCTTTGTTCATAGTTTTATCAAATTCTAAGATGCTTGTTTAACCGCGATTAGTTGAGGTAAAAAACAATAACGACAGGAAATGGCATAAGCCCCTACTTATCAGACGCTAATACTATTCATTGCCACTTTGTGCGCTATAGGAGTAATCAAACAAACCAATTAGCTAAATAGCCACTTATGAACTAGCTTTGTATAACGCGGCATGACTACATACACCATCATCAATACCACAAGAAATGTAAGGCTCAATACTTTCACTGGATGATTTACGGTAATTGAAACCCTAGTTATCAGCCAATCGATTAGCGCAGACATAGCAAGCACTAATGGAAAAATAGCCGACCAAGTCACCAAAAATTGCTTCCACTTTGTTGGTAATTTGGCTTTAGCGCCTTCGGGCGTAAACCAAAAATCTAAGCCACTACGTACAAGGAATCTATCATCCTCAACTAGATAAGGTTTTACTCTTTCAATGAGTTTTTTTCTGTCGTCAGATTCCATCCAGGTAAGTAGATTTTTGCGTGTATCAAACCGAATAATCACGGTATAAGTGACCGTAGCACCAGGTACTGGGTGCACGATGCCAACGCCCAAGTGGCCAGGATAACGCTTAGAAACTGGAATGATTTCCTTTAGCCACGCTTCATAATTGGTTTTAGAGTCTTCTTTCACATGATGTGAAATGACAACGGTTGCTGTTTGTTCAGTGTCTATTTGTTCGGTATTTAAAGTCGAAGTCATTCCTATCTCTCCGGATTTAATTCACCAAGACCTCTGAAAGGTCTTGGTGATATTCATTATTATTTATTGGATGCGTTGTAGCTGGTAAATAGATTTTTGTAGTCTGGGATATGGTTAGCGCATAGATTACCTAAACCCTCAATATCACGACGCCAGTCGCGGTGTAGCTCACAAGCGACGCCAAACCATGTCATCATTTGGGCGCCTGCGGCTGACATGCGATCCCATGCTGCAGCACGTGTCATTTCGTTGAATGTGCCAGAGGCATCTGCCACTACAAAGACTTCAAAGCCTTCTTCAATTGCTGATAATGCAGGGAATGCGACGCACACCTCTGTCACTACGCCTGCAATAATCAATTGCTTTTTGCCAGTGGCTTTAATCGCTTTAACAAAGTCTTCGTTATCCCATGCGTTAATCTGGCCTGGTCGTGCGATATAAGGCGCATCTGGAAACATCGCCTTTAATTCCGGCATCAGTGGGCCATTTGGGCCAGATTCAAAGCTGGTAGTGAGTATGGTTGGCAGATTGAAAAACTTTGCTGCATCTGCCAAAGCCATAATATTGTTTTTAAATTTATCTGGTTCTACATCACGTACCAGTGATAAAAGTCCTGCTTGGTGGTCTACCAGTAATACAACTGCGTTATCGCGATCTAGACGTACGTATGGTTTGTTCATGATTATTTTCCTTAAAGAAGTTATTGTTTAGTAAAAAAAGTTAATGTTACAAAGTTAGTATTTCAAAAATGTGTTTCAAATGTTTTTTAAAAGTTATTTAGTATGGAAGATCAAAAAGTAGTAATTCAACCTCCTTTGCGTTTGTAAATTCGACTTCAGCAGTATCATTAATTTTTAAAGCATCACCACTGCTTAAAGCGACGCCATTTATTTCAACTTGCCCACGAATCACATGCACATAACCAGTTCTGCCAACTGCTAACTGATGCTGTACTTGGTCTGATTCACCAAGAATTGCCGCATAAATTTTGGCATCTTGGTGAATAAGCACAGAGCCATCTTTGCCGTCAGATGAGGCAATTAAACGCAAATTGCCAATTTTAGAGGCGGTATCAAAGTACTTTTCTTCGTAGCTTGGTGGTATGCCTTTTACATTTGGCTCAATCCAAATTTGTAAGAAGTGAACACGCTCTGTACTAGAGTGATTAAACTCGCTATGACTCACGCCAGTGCCCGCACTCATTCTTTGTACGTCGCCATATTGAATGACTGAACCAGTACCCATGCTGTCTTTATGCTCAAGCGCACCACTTAATACATAAGAGATAATTTCCATGTCACTGTGGCTATGCGTACCAAATCCTTTAGCAGGTTGTACGCGGTCTTCATTAATCACCACAAGCGGGCCAAATCCCATTTCTTCCGGGTTATAAAAATGACCGAATGAGAATGAATGATTGGATTGCAACCAACCATGGTCTGCTGCCCCGCGACTACTGTTTTTATGTACTTTTAACATCATTAACTCCTATTCAATAATTTATGTGCGATAATTTTGCACATCACTACATTTGTTTCTAGTATCTGTTTCTCAAGCATGTGTGCAGTATGAGCCAAGTTTAATTGAATGAAAAACGGAAAAATTATCAACCTATCATCGAAAAAATCGAATATATAGAAAATGTTTAGAATCACGTTAGATGCACTATTAATACTAGATGCGATTGACCGCTTGGGGTCATTCGCGGCAGCGGGTAACGAGTTACACAAAGTACCTTCCACTATTTCTTACACGGTCAGTAAATTAGAGCAAGATTTAGGTGTGCAAGTATTTGTACGCTTAGGCCCTAAAGTCGCTATTACAAAAGCTGGCAGCGAGTTGTTATGCGAAGGGCGTCATCTCCTTAAAGCTGCGCAAGATTTGGAGCATCGCGTCAAGCGCGTCGCTTTAGGCTGGGAAACTGAGCTAACTATTGGCATGGATTCATTATTCTCACCTTCAGCGCTTATTGAAGATGTTTCAGAGTTCTGCAAGGTTGCAGATCTCACCAGGCTCAGATTTTCGCAAGAAACGCTCTCTGGCACTTGGGAAGCACTCATGGATAGGCGCGTTGATTTACTGATTGGCGCGGCTGGGGAGGGGCCTTCTGGCGGCGGCTACAGCGCTTATGAGATAGGCACGGTTAAATTTGTATTTGCGGTATCGCCAGAGCATCCATTAGCCAGTATTCAGCATCCTTTGGGTAAAGCAGATTTCAACCAGCACCTTGCAATTAGTGTCAGCGACTCTGTTCGAAAAATGCCGCCAAGGACTGTCGGCCTGCTGTTTGGCCAAAATACATTAGCTTTACCCAATATGCGCAGTAAATATGAATTTCAATTGGCAGGCGTAGGTTTTGGGTTTTTACCAGAGCCAATAGCGCGTCAGGCCATTGTAGAAGGCTTGTTAATTGAAAAGCAGGTAGAAGAACCTAGGCATCCAGAGCCGTTTTATGTTGCTTGGCGCACAGAAGACAATGGGGCTGGGCTAAAGTGGTGGATAGAAAAGATGAAAGATGCTGATTTGTTAAACAGATTATGGATCACAGTGAATTAATAAGGGGGGTTATTACCCTACTTGCAACTTACCAATAAACTTAAATTATTGTGCTTGCCTATAGTAAATCAACATATAACTACTCACCCTTGCTATGCCTTATCCCCGTTGCCCTGATTGGCAGTGTAGAAAGCCTTCACATGATTGCGGCGATTGGAATCTGCCTGTTTGGGACCTGCCGAAGGAGAGCCCGCATCTAATAGTTTACGCTTCAAATTAAATTTAAAATTTTCTAGCATGCTTTCTAATCGGTCACGCAACTCAACGTACTCTTGATCAGTCAAGCCAGTTTCACAAGATACTTGTTGTTGAATCTGGCTGGTTTGTTGTTGTATTTCTTTACCGCGAGAAGTCAGCGAAATAATCTCTTTGCATTTTGTTTCATCATCATTTTTCCGGATTATAAAACCAACATTTTCAAGTCGATTTAAGATAGGTATTAGTGTAGAAGGGCCAAACCTCAGTTTGTCAGCGAGGTTGTTAATATGCTGGTCCTGATATTGCCAAAGCACCAACATGACCAGATATTGCGGATACGTAAGTCCGATTTCACTAAGATGCTTGCGATAAGATTTAGTTACTTCATGTGTAGCAGAATACAATGCGAAACAAAGTTGATTGCTCAAGTGTAGATTCTTAAAGTCTTCCATGTCAATTACCCCTCATTCTCAATACATTAACACGGTAATAGTTTGTGTGCAAACTAATTGATTTGTAAGACGTAAAGCAGGTTAAACTTTATTCAGAGATTATAAATCGAACAAAACATGGGAAAAAATATTAGATAATTGTCTAATAAAGTCTAGATAGTCACAGGGTTATTAAGCTTTATTCAACATAGCGCGAATATTCGCCATGCGTTCTTTACCAAAATCCTTACTTACTTCGGGGTAGTAAACGGATTGCCAAAATGGCGCACATCAGCTGTTGGCAGCTCTACACAACCTAACAACGATGATGACTAATCACTACTTTATGCATAAGTGGGAAATGAAAATTGAAATTGCTCTGAATCGATATTTAAAAAATCGCTTGCAGAGACAGGCTGGGAAAAGAAATAGCCTTGCCCATAATCACAACCGGCACCTAGCAATAAATTCATTTGCTCTTGGGTTTCAACGCCTTCTGCAATGACTTTCATGCCCAGTTTATGGGCCATTATGATGATTACCTCGCATAATGCCCAATCGGACGCACTGGTGGTTATTTTGCTGGTGAACGAGCGGTCTATCTTCAGGTAATCCATTTGAAATTTGTGCAAATAGGAGAGGGAAGAATAGCCTGTACCAAAATCATCTACAGCAACCTGGATTCCAGCTGTACGATACTCAAGTAGCATGTCGATAATTGGTTTATCACTGTCTAAAAGCAGGCTTTCTGTGATCTCAATGGCCATGCTACTGCCAGGCAAATCAATCGTTTCAAGATAATCTAACCACTTTTTGTGGGTAATACCTGCCCTAAATTGTACGGGCGATTTATTGATACTAATTTGAAAGTTAAGTATTGACTCTCGCCATATTTTCACTTGTTTAGCAGCTTCTTCATATACCCAGTCACCGATCTCAACGATTAGTCCCGTACTTTCCGCTAAAGGGATGAAATCCATGGGGCTTACCAGCCCGCGCTGGGGGTGCTGCCAACGAATCAAGGCTTCGGCTTTGTGTATTTCACCTGTATTTAGCTGCACGATAGGTTGGTAATGTAAGTAGAATTCTTTACGTTGTAACGCCACTCTTAAATCATTTACAAGGCGCATACGCTCGATAGCCCTTTGCTGCAAATTTGCAGTAAAGTAGTTGTAACGGTTGCGACCCAGCACTTTTGCAGCATACATTGCCTGATCGGCATTACTCAGCAGTACTTCAACATCGCTTCCGTCTTCTGGGAAAGTAGTAATGCCAATGCTGCAAGTAATGTAAACGCTATCACTACCCAATTGAAATGGTTCAGCTATTTTGCTTAGAATAGCCTCTGCTGTATTGTCAGCAGTTAAATTAACATCCAAGTTATTGAGTACGATTGTGAATTCATCCCCACCCATACGTGCCACAGTATCGGTAACCCTAATGCAGCTTGATAAGCGATCTGCCACTTCTTTTAATAGCACGTTACCCATTTTGTGACCGAGGGTATCGTTCACTTCCTTGAATTTATCCAAATCTATATACATAAGCGCTATAGATTGGCCCGTTTTTTTGGAGCGCTTCATATCCAGATGTAAACGATCTAGAAATAGAACGCGATTTGGTAACTCAGTAATTTGATCGTAATGCGCTAAGTTAAAATACTTATCTTCGGAAAGTTTGCGTGCACTTATATCGGAGTGAGCGCCTAAGACGCGAATGGGCTTGTTTCCGTCTTTCTCATAAAATAGCATGCCGCGACTAGACACCCATTTCCATGAACCGTCAGCGCACTGTAAACGAAATTCAGAATCTAATACATCCACTCTGCCGGCAATAAAGTCTGCAATATCTTCAGATGCTTTCTTTAAATCATCGAGGTGAATTAACTTTAGGTTATCTTCAGGCGTCTCACCTAAAGCCACGTCAGAATAACCAAACATTTCTTTCCAGCGGGGGGAATGGGTAATTGCATTATTTTTTAAGTCCCAGTCCCAGACACCATCTCCTGGGCCCTCGAGCACAAATTTCCAATTTTCAATGCTGGTATTTAGCGTTTGCTGGGTTTTGGTTTGCTGTAAAGTTTTACGAATGAGAAAGTAAAGCAGGGATGCAGTGATGGCAATATTGACCACGCGCTTGTATTGAACATAACTCGAGAATTGACCTGTGTTGGAGAGCAGATAGTTGAATATCTCGTCACTAAAAAGAATCCAGAGAATCCCAATCAGCACGTAAAGCAATACGACTTTTAGCGCAAACTGTTTATGCACTAATGTTTTAGTTTCAATGGGCAAATTCATTCCACAATCCTTTCAAGCCAAGTACAAGACTTATTAGACTAAGTGTATGATTTCGCGCACTTTTAATTATAAATTACTGTAACCGGATTAATGGATTTTAATAATCCTGTAGCAGTATATAGGTTAAAAACTTGTAATGCTATTTATTAGGCTTTTAAGCGCATAGACTTTCTATGCTTTACTTAGCATGGCGCGTATATTGGCCATGCGCTCTTTACCAAAGTCTTTACTGACTTCGGGGTCGTTAAAGGGGTTGCCAAAATGACGCACATCAGCACTGGGCAGCTCCGCAATAAAGCGGCTTGGTTCGCACAGTTGCATCTCGCCAGCGCGTTTACGTTTTTTGCACCAGGAGATATTCAGGCTTTTTTGCGCGCGGGTGATGCCTACATACATCAAGCGACGCTCTTCCTCGATTCTGCTTGGGTCTGCTACACCAGCGTCAATGCTTTCGCGGTGCGGCAAAATACCTTCTTCCACCCCAATTAAAAACACATGACCAAACTCCAGTCCTTTAGCCGCATGCAGAGTAGATAGTTTTACCGCATCTGGCTCGCCATCTTCACGGCCTTCTAGCATGCTCATCAGCGACACCATTTGCGTCAGTTCCAGCAGGTTTTTACCATCGTTTTCATTGCCAAATTCGGTGGATGATTCGCCTTTTTTAGTCAGCCAGCCAATAAATTCCAGCACATTCGCCCATTTGCTTTCGGCTGCACGCGGCTCTTCGCTATCATACAAAAACGCTTCGTACTGAATGCTGTTGAGTAAGTCATTCAGCACTTCACCAGCGGGGTCGCGCACGGCACGTACTTGAATCTTTTGAATATATTGACAAAAATTTAGTAAGTCATCCAGCTGTTTCGGGCCAATTTCTGCCTGGAAGCTTTGCTCAAATGCCGCTGCAAATAAGGACATTTTATGCGCACTGGCATATTCTCCCAACCGCTCCAGCGTGGTATTGCCAATGCCTTTTTTCGGCGTAGTGGCGGCGCGGATAAACGCCGGGTCGTCATCCTCGTTGGCAACTAGCCGTAAATAGCTGACCAAATCTTTAATTTCGGCTTTATCAAAAAACGATTGACCGCCCGAGATCGTGTAGGGGATTTTATGGTTGCGCAATTGCTGTTCAAATACGCGCGCCTGGTGGTTGCCCCGATACAGAATGGCGTAATCCAAAAATTTTGTGCGATGCTCGAATTTATGCGCTTGCAGCTTCATCAACACGCTTTCTGCTTCGGCTTCTTCGCTTTGCTGGGCAGATACCTGAATCATGTCGCCCGTGCCTAGCTCGCTCCACAGTTTCTTTTCAAAGAGTTTTGGGTTGTTGCCTATGACTTGGTTGGCAGCCCTGAGGATTCTTACCGTAGAGCGGTAATTTTGCTCCAGCTTAATGACTTTTAATTTAGAAAAGTCATCTGTCAGTTGACGCAGATTTTCCACATCGGCCCCGCGCCAGCCATAAATTGCTTGGTCGTCATCGCCTACCGCGGTAAATTGGCCGCGAACACCCGTGAGCATTTTGACCAGCTTATACTGACAAGCGTTGGTGTCCTGGTACTCGTCAATCAGCAAATATTGCAGCTTGCGTTGCCATTTGTTTAACGCTTCTTCGTGTTGGGTAAAAAGCTCAACGGGTAGCTTGATCAGGTCATCAAAATCTACTGCTTGATAGGCCTTAAGCGTCTGTTGATAAAGTTGATATACCTTGGCGGCGGCGTGCGTTAAGTCTTCTTCAGCCGTGGCTTTGGCTTGATCCGGGTTAATAAAGCTATTTTTCCAATGTGAGATTTGATATTGTGTTTTGCGTAATAATTGCTTGTCGGTGGTGGCTAAAATATCAGCCAAAATTTTAAAGCTGTCACTGGCATCTAAAATAGAAAACTGGGGTTTGTAGCCTAGCAAAGCCGCTTCTTGTCGCAGCATCTGCAAGCCCAGCGAGTGAAAGGTGGTGATGGTCAGGCCTTTGCTAGGCTTGCCTTGCATCAATTTGCCCACGCGCTCTTGCATCTCGCGCGCGGCTTTGTTGGTAAAGGTAATCGCGGCTATTTCTTTTGGACTGTAGCCGGCCTCATCAATCAAATAGCTGATTTTTTGTGTGATGACGCGCGTTTTTCCACTGCCAGCGCCTGCTAGCACTAATAATGGACCATCGAGATATTTGACTGCTTCGCGTTGTGGTGAATTTAAATGACTTAACATGCTTTAGCGGGTTATTTTACTTTTGTTAACTTTTTATTGGAAATTACCACAAAATTGCTGTGGTTATAGGGGTGGTAAACCGTTTATAGTATGATTGTATCTGCTAACGAATCATCAGCGTTTAAGTTTCGTCATTTCATAAGTAAAAAATAAAACCAAGTACAAAATTATGATTAATTTTGATTTAAAAACCATCGTTTTTATGTCGATGCTGCTCACCTTCATGCTGTCTATGCTGTTGGCGATTACCCGCAAGCATCACAAGGAAGTGAATGGTCCAGGCTATTGGGCGGTGGGTAACTTGGTAATCGGCCTGGGGATGGTGTTGGTGCTGATTCAGTTGGATGCAGCAAGGCTGCTATTTTTACCAGGAATGGCCTTAATTGGTGCGGGTTTGGGCTTGTATATTAATGGTATACAGGCATTTAACGGCACTTTTAATGGTTCCGGTAACGCTGCTGGTAAAGTTACTGGACCCGATCACCGCATTCCCATCATTATCTTCGTACTACTTACGCTGGTAGATACTTTTTTTGTCTTAGTTAATCAAGATATTCGCACGGCAGTGATATTGGGAGCGGTTATTTTTGCTGCCATTTATTTATATTGTGCACGACTGACATTGACCCGCGAAGAGGGCATTTTAGGTGACTTTTATTGGATTACGTCGAGCTTATATATACTCATGATGGCACTTATGTTGGGCCGTGCCATCTATGCTTCTCAAGTGGATATAGAGGTATTTGATTCTTTCGCTACTTGGCCAGTCAATTCCTATACCTTCATGCTGGGTGCAGTTTCACAGTTTTTTATCTCCAGTTTGTTTGTGCTGATGCTCAGCTATAAGCTTAACCGGAGCCTGGAATCAATTGCCACCATTGATAGCTTGACTAACGTGCTGAACAGGCGCGGCTTAGAAGATGCTTCGGTTAAGGTGCAAGATATGTGTAAGCGCATTAATTTAAGTATGGCCGTGTTGCTGATTGATATCGATTATTTCAAAAAAGTGAACGATAACTACGGCCATTTGGTGGGTGATGATGTGTTGCGGCATATTGCTAAAACCATTGGCACGATTTTACGCTCTAGCGATGTTTTGGGCCGTTATGGGGGGGAAGAGTTTTGTGCATTTTTACCCAACACCACTGAGCATGATGCTTTAGGTTTAGCAGAACGTATTCGTATCGGTATTGAGACCACGCCTATTAAATTAAGCATGAGTGTCACCTTAAAAACCACAGTCAGCATTGGTGTGGCAGATTCTGTGCGTGCAGGTTACGATTTTAAAGATTTGCTGGCCGCAGCAGACAGCGCTATGTATGGCGCAAAAAATGGCGGGCGTAATCGCGTGATGAGCTACACGGAAATCTCACGCGATACCAAGTAATACCCGCAAGTTATACCTCCAAGTAATATTCCTCCTCCAGTCTATCCACATCTGGCACAACTATTGCTAATTATTTGATTAGCAAGAAAAAAGTTTTAACCTTTGTTGCGGTGTAGTTATAGCGCTTTCTACGCCTGTATTGGTTTGTAGCCAGATTTATAAACAAATTAAGTTTAATTATTTAAGCATTGTTTTGTTAGAGCAGTTTGGTTTAGTCATTTACTCATCACTTTAGTTAAGAAGGCAACAAAATGAATGATAGATACAATAAAACGTCCATTTGCAGCATTGTTTTTTTAGATATTATCGAATACTCTACAAAGAGGGATTCTGAGCAAATTGAAGTTAAAAACCAGTTTAATGCACTGATCAATAATGCACTTAAAGGGATAGCCGAGACCGACCGCATCATTTTAGATACTGGGGATGGTGCAGCGATTGCTTTCCAAGGTTCACCAGAGGATGCGCTGTTTATTTCACTGACTATACGCGACGAGATTTTAAAAAGTAACACTGAAAGTGCAATCCCATTATATGTGCGCTTTGGCATTAATTTAGGCCCTGTGCGTGTAGTGAAGGATATTAATAATCGACCCAATATCGTTGGCGATGGCATTAATGTGGCACAACGTATCATGAGCTTTGCTAAGCCTAATCAGATTTTAGTGTCGCGTTCGTATTACGAAGTGACTTCTCGCTTAACCCAAGAAACCTCACAAATGTTCGATTATTCTGGCATTAAGCACGATAAGCATGTGCGTGAACATGAGGTTTATTCAGTGCGCCCACACCAGGATACAGTCATAGATGGTAGCCAACCCATAGATTTAAAAGATGAAAGGCGTTTAGCGCAACGTTTGGTACAGACTAAAAAAATGAATTTAAAATATGTCGCACTCTCGTTGCCAGCATTAATGGCGGGACTGGTTCTATTTATCAATGGGGCTGTAGATACCTATGCGCCAGAGATTGTTTTAGCTTCCCCAAGTGTTGTTTCTATAGAAAAAGCAGTGAATGTAGAGATGAAGGATGCTAACCAGCAACAAAATGAAACGCGTGAAGTTATACAATCTGAGACTGCTATCGTTGCAAAATTAGACCAGCATGACAATTTGAAGCTGGAAAACAACTTGGAGAAAGAAAATATAGCCAAAACAGAGTTGACTAAAACTAAACCTGCCAAAAAAGAAGTAAAGAAAAAAGAAGCTACGCAAAAAGAGGCAAGCAGCAAAAAAACTAAGCAAAATGAAATGAACCAGATGCCGCCTGAATTCGAGCAAATCCAAGCGGCCAATCATTCCAAGCCTAAGGCAGTCAATGCAAACTCCAACACGAGTGCAGGCAAAACTGCAGAGTTGACGGCAGGAAAGGTTGTCACTAAGAAAGAATCAATGTGGGGCAACTTTAAAGAAAGCGTAAAACATGGTGGCGAGAGTAAGTGCACGCAAGCACAGATTTCCATGAATCAGTGTAGTTAATACAGCCGCATACAAAAAAAGCAGCTTATAGAGCTGCTTTTTTTTGTTTAAATATAAAACTTTAACTCTTTACCTTGTATCACTGGAGTCCGCGTGGATACTAACATCCACGGTACTTAAGGTTTCCCGACTTTCATCCAAAGTTGGTTTATCAAAACTCTGCATCATTGCTTCGCGGCTTTGTGGAGACTCTAAACTCACACGGCCAATCGCGCCACTGCGATAATCAGTTAAAAAAGCCACTGCAGTTTTTTCGGTATCCCACAATCCATCATGTCTTTTATAGCTGCGGCGTTTGGCGATTGCTTCGAGTAAATCTACACCATCTATCGTTGCCACATCAATCTTCATAGCATCCAATTTGTAACGCGCGTTCAGCAAAGCAGGGTAGGTTTTAAGTAAATTATCGGCTAAAAATAAAGCCACGTCTTCATCAATCACAGCGTTGCGTCCAATGGCATGGCTAGCAGCCAGCATATAGCCATCGCTTTCATACGCGATTTTTGGCCACATCATGCCGGGTGTATCGGTAATGCTCATGGTTTCACTTAAATCAAAGCGCTGCTGGCTTTTAGTCACTGCGGGTTCATCACCTACTTTGGCCACACGGCGATTCAGCAGCGCGTTCATCAGTGTGGATTTGCCAACGTTGGGAATCCCCATAATTAGCATGCGCAACGGCTTTAAATGCGTGCCGCGGTGCGGCGCTAGTGCAAGACAAAGTTTAGGAATTTTGCTGGCATCGCCCGGTTTTTTGCAAGACAGCGCCACCGCTTTGGTATTGGGTTGCTTATTAAAGTAATTCAGCCAATCTTGGGTAACTTTAGGGTCAGCAAGGTCGGCTTTGTTGAGGATTTTTAAATTGGGACGCTGCCGGAACAAGCGCATTTCGTTGATGACCGGGTTATGTGAAGCCTCTGGCACGCGCGCGTCTAGCACTTCAATCACAATGTCGACAAACTCCATGGTTTCTTCCGCTTTTTTGCGGGCTTGGGTCATATGACCCGGGTACCATTGAATTGCCATGTTGGCTCCGTTTGAACATACAAAAAAACTTTGTCGGCTTTACCTAATTACAAAATTTAGGCCGTACAAAAACGTACTGTCTTCGGCTCGCCTTCGTGTCTTTTTTGATTTCGAAACGGAGCGTTGCGCTGACTAAGTGCTATTTTAACATTTGCCAGCGCAATCTCGTTTTAAATCTTGAATCCAACTAAAATCAGCTAGTTATCTTCGCGTCTATGCTTATTACCACGATGTTTTTTTTCATGCTTGTCATAGCGTTGATCTGAGCCTCTGCTTTCCATGCGCTCACGTAGTTTAGCCTTTTTCTCAGGGTCCATATTATTCCACCGCTCGCGCAGTGCTTCACGTTCTTCTGGCGGCAATTGTTTAAATTGATGCATGCGTTCTTTTACTACCGCTCTTTCTTCTGGCGATAAGTTTTTATAGCGGTTGAGCTTTCGTTTCACTTGTTCACGCTCATCTGGATTCATGGTGGCCCATTTGTTTGCACCTTTGCTTAAGCGCTCCTGGCGGTGTGGTGGTAAATCATCCCAGCCCTCTCTAATGTCTGCTAGGGCTTCTTGCTGCTGCGGATTAAGGCTTTCCCATGCTACGCCGTCGGCTTTAGCGGTGTTTGGTAACAAGGCAGCGCCTATCAGCAAACTCAAGGCGAATAGGTAAGCACGCGCATCTAATATTTTCTTGCTTGATGTTTTCTGGCGCATTAATTTCTCACTGGTCATTTTTACCTCATCCTGCTGCATTGTTTCTTTGCCTGTGCGCAACTGGGCAGCACAGGTAAATCACCCCCATATAACAATTTACCTACTCGTGATTTAGCTTGAAGTGTCGGCATCTTCTTCTATATCTTGGTTGAGGCCTTCATCCATCCAGACATAAAAATCTGCGTCTGTGATGGCATCTAACTCTTCTGTATCGTCCAGAAGTTCAAACACCGCCACTTGGTCATTTTGCCAAGGTGAAATGTCTTGATTTTGTGGGTTAAATACTAAAAATACCGCAAATAAAGAAGCAAAAGCCAGCGCGCTTACTGGTAGCCAGTTGTTAACATTCAGCCACTTGAAAAGTTTAGGTGATGGGGCATTCAGTGCTTGCCCACGCATCTTTGCCAAGCGGTTGCGGGTGTCTGCATCCAGTGCATCCACATTGGCGTCTAAACTAGCCTTTACTTGCTGTTCAAATTGTTCGTCGCTATTGGTCATTTTGTTCATGATTGATGTGCTCCTAACTGTCCACGTAATTTCTCAAGTGCCCGCGTATAATGCGTTTTCACACTACTTTCGCTGCATTGCATGATTTTTGCTGTTTCAGCAATGTCCATACCTTCCCATACCCGCAGCAAAAAGACTTGCTGCTGCCGTAATGGTAAATTACTTAGCGCCTTGTTTAAATCGTCGCCAAATTGCAACTCTTGCAGCTTCACATCAGGTGCACTGGCTGCAGTTGCTGGTTGTTGTTCCAGAAAATTTTCTGTTTCATCATCTTCACCGTCCCAATGAAACCAGCTTCTAAAACGGTTATGTACGCTTTGCCGGCGATGCCAGTCCAAAATACGCGTTTGCAAAATGCTGTAAAACAGTGGTTTCCACTGATCTGCAGGGTGCGAACCATATTTTTGTACCAATTTCATCATGGCATCTTGCACAATATCCAGTGCATCTTCTCTATTTCTTGTGGCAAACTGCGCGATAGAAAAAGCGCGGCCTTCAATGCTACTTAAAAATTTTTGCATGTGCTGGTGAGCCGTACCTTTTTCCATGTTGCCAGTATTTTAGTCCAAAAAGTAAGCAATGGCACATCGCTTAATAATGCTTTGTAAAGTGCATGGCAGCATGTTGGTTAAGGAATTGATTAATACGCTCACCCTTTCTATCTAAACGATTCGCCAATGTGGTTATTTTTTCTGACTCAGTGCTAACAATTGCTAAAGTTTTTTTCATTTATATTCCTTAACAAACAATTAACGTTAATCTAGGCAAATTGGTTACCCTTACTCATTAAAACGCAGTCCTGTTGACTTAGACGACAAGCGAGCTTAAATGTATTTTTTGACTTAAAATGTACGCATGTCATCTAACAATGAAATCAATCCCAAGCAATCGGTAGCGCTTCTCAAGGCGTTACATATCCTCACAATTGACGGAAAATTGAATCAAGACAGCCGTCGTAAGCTGAAACAAGTCAATCACTTGGTCAACTTTATTGCACCCTTGTTCAATGAGGTATTAGCAAAAGGTACTGATGCTGCTGGCCCGGTGCTGGTCGATCATGGTGCAGGGAAATCGTATTTAGGCTTTATTTTGTATGATTTGCTAATAAAAGAACTAGAAACGGGTGAAGTGGTTGGTATCGAAACCCGCGCTGATTTGGTCGAAAAATCCCGGCAATTAGCCGTAGAGTGCGGGTTTACCCGTATGCGGTTTGAGCATTTAAGCGTGGCGGAATCGATTAATTCAAACACGCTCCCAAGCCACGTGGATATTGTTACCGCGCTGCATGCTTGTAATACTGCTACAGACGATGCGATTCAGTTTGGCTTAGCCAAGCATGCTAAATACATGGTGCTGGTGCCATGTTGCCAAGCGGAAGTCGCCGAAGTGTTACGTAAGCATAAGATTGAGAGTTTTGGCAAAACGCCGCTGAGTGAAATCTGGCGGCATCCGATACATACGCGTGAGTTTGGCAGTCAAATCACCAATGTGTTGCGCTGCCTGCAGCTGGAAGCAGCTGGATACTCAGTAACGGTTACCGAGCTGGTGGGCTGGGAACATAGCATGAAAAACGAGCTGATTATCGCCAAATACACCGGGCAAAAGCGCAAAAATGCAATTGAGCGTATTGAAAGTATTTTGCGTGAATTTAATCTAGAAGAAATGCAGCATCGTTTTGCTGCTTGAGTTACATAAAAGGAAAATAATGAAATACGCTTTATTCATATTAATGTTACTAAGCTGTTTACATGTGAATGCCGGAAAATTAGATTCAGAGCCGACTTGGCAGGACTATAGTGGCGTTTATAGCTGCACTGGCGATGATGCGCATGAGGGGAAATATACCGGCACGGTCACCATGACTGTGAAGCCTGCGCACAGTCACGGCAGTTATGCCAGCTATGATTTCAAGCTGGAAGTACCGGGATATGGCACATATTTAGGCCACGCGGCGGCGAATGGCGATAATGTGGCGATGCATTTCGCACTCACTGACCAGAAAACTAAGGACTATGGCACTGGTGTTGCAAAAATGGTTAAAAATGCAAAAGGCCAATGGACTTTCCATAAGTTTTATTTTGAACCTGAATTTAAGGGTGGCAATACTGGGCTAGAAGACTGTGTTAAACAATAAAGTCGCTTAGTATTTCCTTATTCAATAGCCATATTCTATGGCGTGATAAAATCCGCCCATATGAATTCCAACATTAATCCCTCACAGCAAATACAGGCTTTATGGAAATTGCTGCCCATTTGCATGTTGGCAGACCGCTGTCCGCTTAAAAATCGCCTGACTCAAGCAAGGGCGCTCTCAGAACAAAACAAGCCTGTTGAAAAGTCACTGCATGAGATTGCGCAAAAAATAAGGACGTCGCAGGCCAAATATGCCACACGCCTCGCCAATTTACCTCAGCCGGAATATCCGCTTGAGTTACCTGTATCAAGCCGTCGCGATGAAATTGCCAAAGCCATACAAAGTAACCAAGTAGTGATTGTGTGTGGTGAAACAGGTAGCGGAAAAACCACACAATTGCCAAAAATCTGCCTGGGACTTGGTCGCGGCATTGCCGGGTTAATCGGCCATACGCAGCCACGTCGCATTGCCGCGCGCTCAGTGGCCAGCCGCATCGCGCAAGAACTCAACTCCCCGTTGGGCGAGGTGGTGGGTTATAAAGTGCGCTTTAACGATAAGCTGTCGGAATCCAGCTATGTGAAATTAATGACTGATGGCATTCTTCTGGCGGAAACGCAGGGCGACAAATTTCTTAATGCCTACGACACCATTATTATTGATGAGGCGCATGAGCGCAGCCTGAATATTGATTTTCTGCTAGGTTACCTGAAACAATTATTACCAAAACGACCTGATTTAAAAGTCATTGTGACTTCGGCGACGATAGATGCAGAGCACTTCTCAAGTCATTTTAATGGCGCACCGGTGATTGAGGTTTCGGGTCGAACTTACCCGGTAGAAATCCGTTATCGGCCACTAGGTAGTGCCGGGTTTCGTGCCAAAGAATCTGCCGAGGCAGAAAATGCACAGTTTGATTTGGATGACGACACCATTTTCGGAATCGCCCGTAAGGCTAAAACAGAAGCGCGCTGGCTAGAGGAAGATGACGAAGAAGAAGCGATAGAAGAAGCCATCATGGATGCGGCAGATGACTTATTGCGGCAAGGCGATGGTGACATACTGGTGTTTTTGCCGGGTGAGCGCGAGATACGCGACACGGCTGACCATTTACGCAAATATCAAGGCCGCTCTGCCAAGTTGAAGCATATCGAGGTGTTGCCGCTTTTTGCGCGTTTAAGTATTGAAGATCAGCAAAAAATATTCAAAAGCCATAGTAGCCGACGCATTGTATTAGCCACGAATGTGGCAGAAACCTCACTGACTGTGCCAGGTATTAAGTATGTGATTGATGCAGGCCTAGCGCGCGTGAACCGCTACAGCGTACGTGCCAAAGTAGAGCAGCTGCAAATCGAAAAGATCAGCCAGGCGGCAGCTAAACAGCGTGCAGGCCGTTGCGGGCGGGTTTCAAACGGCATTTGCGTACGTTTGTATTCGGAAGAAGATTTTAATAGCAGGCCAGAATTTACCGAGCCAGAGATTTTACGCAGCTCGCTTGCCGCCGTCATTCTGCGCATGGCAGCGCTACGGCTAGGCGATGTCACTGAGTTTCCATTTATAGAGGCGCCATCGTCGCGCCTAATTGCTGATGGCTATCAATTATTACAGGAGCTAGGCGCGGTCAATGCGCAGCGCCAGATTACCGAGATTGGTTTACAGCTGGCCAAGCTGCCTTTAGACCCTCGTGTAGGCCGTATGATTCTGGCGGCTAAACGTGAAGGCTGCCTAAAAGAGATCCTGATTATTGCTAGCGTACTCAGCATACAAGACCCGCGCGAACGCCCAATGGATAAGCGCGAAGCGGCCGATAATGCGCATGCCAAGTTTGCGGGTGAAGGCTCAGACTTTATGAGTTATCTCAAACTGTGGGATTGGTTTGATGGCGCTTTAAAGACTAAAAAATCCAACAAAGACTTGTTGAATCAATGCCATGCCAATTTCCTGTCATTTTTGCGCTTAAAAGAATGGCGTGAACTGCACAGCCAATTGCTGGATATTGTGCAGGAAATGGAATTTAAGCTTAACGACAAAGAAGCTCAAGACAATATTAAATATGAGCAAGTCCACAAAGCGCTGCTGGCGGGCTTGCTGGGCAATATTGGTTTTAAAGATGGTGACAGCGAGTCTTACGCAGGCGCGCGCGGCATCCGCTTTCACATTGCGCCAGGTTCAACGCTGAAAAAAACGCGACCAAAATGGGTGATTGCCGCAGAACTCGTCGATACCACTAAGCTTTACGCCCGTTGCGTGGCAAAGATAGAGCCGGATTGGATAGAGCCCTTAGCAAGAGGGTTAACCGAAAGCCAATATTCTGACCCGCGATGGGACAGGAAAATGGGCATGGTCAATGCGTGGGAGCGCGTCAGCTTGTATGGCTTGACCATCATTCCCAAACGCCGTGTGCATTATGGGCCGATTAACCCGCAAGAATCCCGTGAGATATTTATTCGCGAAGCGCTGGCCAATGGTGAGTTCGATAGCAAAGCCGCATTTTTTGTGGCGAATGAGCGGCTTATTGCAGAGGTGGAAGAGCTGGAACATAAGGCGCGTCGCCAGGATGTTTTGGTAGATGAGCACCAGTTATTTGCCTTTTACGATAGCAAAATCCCAGCGGATATTTTCCAGGCTGCTACTTTTGAAAAGTGGCGTGAA
>JAKFDL010000041.1:0-27232 GCA_036676175.1 Methylotenera sp.
GTTAGGGCTGGCTTGCAGGCGCTTAATGTGGATATTCCAAAAGACTGGCCAGACTATGTATTGCACCAAATGGTGACGGTGATGCGTGGCGGTGAAGAAGTCAAACTCAGTAAACGTGCTGGCAGTTATGTCACTCTGCGCGATTTGATTGACGAAGTAGGCTGCGATGCTACACGCTATTTCCTCGCGGCAAGGCGCGCAGATTCGCAACTGGTATTTGATATTGACTTAGCACGCGCGCAGACTAATGACAACCCGGTGTATTACATTCAATATGCGCACGCGCGTATTTGCAGTGTGCTCAGCCAGTGGTTAAATCAAGGTGCGGGCGATATCACAACGCTTAAAACAGTAGATTTAACCCCGCTCAATATGCCTAACGAGGCCAAATTGATGCAGCGTTTAAGTGAGTACCCTGAAGTGGTGGTGAGTGCAGGTGAAGATTTAGCACCGCATACCATTGCCAACTATTTAAAAGAATGTGCAAGCGATTTGCATAGTTATTATAATGACACTAAGTTTTTGGTGGATGACGTTCCAACCAAATTAGCACGAATGGCCTTAATTGCCGCCACCCAACAAGTGCTAAAAAATGGCTTAAATTTGTTGGGTGTGGGTGCGCCACATAAGATGTAGGTTCGCACCACTTAAAATCTAAGGTGCGCTATATAATCAAGCGTCGCCCCACAAAAGATGTAATGAGGATTAAACATGAGTAGAGATTACAAACCCACCACAAGAAGCAATAGCAGTAAAGGCAGCCCTTTTTTAACTGGCTTGCTAGTGGGTTTACTGCTGGGTGTAGGCCTGTCACTATGGGTCACTATGTACCTAAAAGGCAGTGAGAGCCCGTTCAGTGACAGTAGTGTTAAAAAGCCGGCATTTGAAACTCGCGCCAGTAAACAGGCAGAAGAAAATGAAGAAGATGTGCTGCCAAAAGAGGAAAATCCTGATGGCACTAAAGCTGATAATAAGTTTGATTTTTATACCATATTGCCCGAAACTGAAAGCACGGTAACAGAGCAAGAAGTAAAAGAAAGCGCCATTAAAAAGGACAATTATTTCTTGCAAGTAGGTGCTTTTCAAAACGAGGCCGATGCCGACAACATGAAAGCCAAACTGGCATTGCAAGGGTTTGAAGCAGTGGTGCAAACCGCCACCATCCCCGAAAAAGGGGTTTGGCATCGTGTGCGTGTGGGTCCGCTGAATGATATTGATCAAATCAACAAGATTCGCGGTGAGTTGACCACCAACGGCTTTAATACCGATTTAATTAAAGTACACACGGAAACTAAGTCTCAATAATCTAATCTGACTAATCAATTACATCATTCAATAACAGCGCGCTGTCATCTTTTTCTAGACAATTTGCGTTAGTAGGTTAAATCCAGTGTTGAATAGGTCATTGCAATTTATTTTTAAGGAACCAAAGCATGAAAACAAGTATGAAAAAAGGCCTGGCAGTTTTAATGTTGTCATTAGGCAGCTTAAGTTTTGCACCCATTTCTTTCGCAGAGACTCCGCAAGTAGGCACTAACTTCGACGCTGTTGCACAGCCCATTTCTACCGACAATGCTTCCAAAATTGAGGTGATGGAGATTTTTTGGTATGGCTGTATACATTGCTACCAAATGGAAACACCGCTCAATGCCTGGGTTAAAAAATTACCTTCCGATGTCTATTTTAAACGCATGCCAGGCTTGCCAAATGCCAGTTGGGCGCCGATGGCCAAAGCATTTTATGCCATGGAGACTTTAGGCGTTGCGGAAAAATTGCACACCCCATTATTTGAAGCCGTACATAAATCCAAAAATCTAAACCCAACGGATGAAAAAGCTGTGATTGCTTGGGTCACGCAACAAAGCAGAATGGATAAAGCTAAAGTTGAAAGCGCGTTTAAATCGTTTACTATTAACACAAACTTAAATCGCGCCGCACAAATTTTCCGCGCATCTGGCGCCACTGGTGTGCCTAGTTTAGTAATAGATGGTAAATACATCACATCAAGCACCATGAACGGCGGCAACGAACAAGCACTTAAAGTAGCTGATTACATTATTGAGAATGTGCGTAAAGACAAAAGCACCACAAGCGTTAAAAGTGCACCCGCTACAAAAAAGTAACTCAGGCAGCCGCGACTAAAACAGTGCCAGCAAAAAAAGTAGCACTGCCTACCAGAATTAAATAGCTCATTTAATCAAAACCCGCTGAAAACTTCGGCGGGTTTTTTATTGTTTAAACCGATTAAGATATACTCAACCCTATGAATATTTTTATCACAGGTGCCTCTAGCGGTATCGGCCAAGCACTGGCACATGAGTACGCAAAACGCAGCGCATCTGCTGGCAGAAAAAATGTGATTGGCTTAGCCGCAAGACGTAGTGAGCACTTACAAGCACTGGCACAAACCCTACAAACACAATACGGCGTTACCTGTGCAATCTATCCCCTGGATGTGCGTGATAGTTTGGCGTGCCAATTAGCCGCGCAAGATTTTATCGCCAAGTTTGGCGCGCCCAATATCGTCATTGCGAGTGCAGGGGTAAGCAGGGGCACCCTCACAGAACTCAGGGAAGACATACCGGCTTTTCAAGCAGTAATGGATATTAATCTAATGGGCATGGTGCACACGTTTCAACCATTTATTGCGTCCATGAAAAAAGCAGCAAAAATGGGAGGAAGTGCCCAATTAGTCGGCGTGGCAAGTGTAGCAGGTATACGAGGTTTACCAGGCGCGGGGGCTTACAGCGCCAGTAAGGCCGCTGTGATTAGCTACCTAGAAAGTTTACGGGTAGAAATGGCGCGCGATAATATCGCCGTTACCACGATTGCGCCTGGCTATATTCGTACCCCAATGACTGCGGTAAATGAATACAAAATGCCTTTTCTCATGGATTCCGATGTGTTTGCTTATAAGTTTGCCAACGCCGTTGAACACAAAACCCGATTTAAAGTTATCCCCTGGCAGATGGGATGGCTATCAAGGTTTATGCGCTTGATACCACCTTTTTTGTGGGATTGGGGCATGAAAAAAGCGCCGTATAAAAAGCGCTTGGACTGGGATTGGTTATAGATATTTGCATCCAAACATCTATGCCTTAATTATCTTATGTGTAGGACGATGCCGCTTGTATTTTTCCTGGTTTAAGACGAACATCGCTAGGTCGGTCTTCAAGCAGCTTTATAAAGGACTAACTTGAGCTTATGCCATGCATGAAATATCTCAACTGATCGCTTGTGAACATTGCGATGCTGTTTTTAAAAAACTCTCGCTTGCCAATGGAGAAATAGCACGATGCACACGCTGCGGCAGCGAGTTGGATCGTAACGCCCAAGAGCGGCGCAATCACCTGCTGCCATTAACCATCGCAAGTCTTATCATATTTGTTATTGCAAATGTCTTCCCGATTGTGGAAATGGAATTACAAGGTTTGCACAGCCAGACAACCTTGATTGGTGCTGTTTTATCGCTGGCTAGCGAAGGCATCTCCGTAGTGGCGTTGTTGGTAATGGCTACGACGCTGTTGTTTCCATTGATGCAAATGCTCATTTTGTTCTATTTATTAGTACCATCGAAAAATACTGATCCTAGACCCGGCTTTAACTTATTGATCCGTATGATGCAAACGCTACGACCTTGGGGCATGATTGAGGTATTCCTGCTGGGTGTATTAGTAGCGCTAATCAAATTATCCGATATGGCAACTATCATTCCTGGCATTGCCTTATGGGCATTCTGTATGCTCACCGTAATGCTCACTGTCGTCGTGTCATTTAACCCGCGCTATTTATGGCAACTAGAAGAAGCTGAACGCTAAGCATGCTCAATTCTTCTTCGCTTATTACTCAAGAAAAAGCAGGCCGCTTTCACACTGCCACTAGCATGGGTCTGCTATCCTGCCGCCAATGCGGCAAATTGTGGGAAGGTGCAGAGCAGGGTGAACGTTGCGCAAATTGTAATGCCACACTCCATATGCGAAAACCGGATAGTATTAATCGTACGTGGGCACTGCTGGTTGCTGCGTGCATTATGTACATTCCAGCCAATATGCTACCGGTGATGGTCACGAGCACTTTTTTTGAATCGCACCAGGATACTATCCTGAGTGGCATCATCTTTTTTTGGGTATCGGGGCAATGGTGGTTGGCTGCAGTGGTTTTTATCGCCAGCTTTCTAGTGCCTTTGCTTAAAATCACTGCATTGTTTATATTGCTCATCAGTGCCCAGCAAAAAAGTACTTGGCGTCAATTGGAACGCGCCAGCTTGTATCGCATGATAGAACTGATAGGGCGCTGGTCCATGTTGGATGTTTTCGTCGTCTCTTTATTAGTCGGCTTGGTGCAGATGCAAGGATTTGCCCAGATAAGTGCGGGTGTGGGCATTATGGCTTTTGGCGCAGTAGTCGTATTGACTATGCTGGCCTCCATCAGTTTTGACCCGCGCTTGATTTGGGATACTGAACTGCCCCAAAACGAAATAGCGCAGGCAGCAGTACCTGACTTACAGAATAGCATTTCGAAATCATAAGAAAGCGCATGATGAGCGAACAAGAGACAAACACAGATACTACCGCTACCAGCAGTTTACCCTCGCCAAAGCGTGAGCGGCAGCGCGACTGGGTGCCTTCGCTGGTCTGGTTGATTCCGATTATTGCTGCGATTATTGGTATCGCGCTTATGGTAAAAATTGTGATTGATCGTGGTCCAGAAATCACCATTTCGTTCCGTACTGGCGAGGGACTTGAGGCAGGTAAGACTAAAGTGAAATACAAAGAAGTTGATATTGGGGAAGTACGCAGAATCACGCTCAGTAAAGACCGTTCACAAGTGCTAGTGACTGTGCAATTATCTAAAGATGCCGAAAGTTTTACGGCCGTAGACACACACTTCTGGGTGGTGCGGCCAAGATTAGGAGCCTCCGGCATTACAGGACTTGGTACTTTACTTTCTGGCGCCTATATCGGCGCAGATGCAGGCACTTCAGAAGAAACAACTAAAAAATTTACCGGACTTGAAGTACAACCCACTGTGACACGCGATGATTCAGGCAAGCAGTTCAAATTACACGCTAATGACTTAGGCTCGTTGGATGTGGGCTCACCCATCTTTTACCGCCGCATCAAGGTAGGCCGGCTATCTGCCTATGATCTGGATGAAGATGGTAAAGGTGTTACGCTCCGCATCTTTATTGATGCGCCCTATGATAAATTTGTCGGCATCAATACCCGCTTTTGGCATGCCAGTGGGTTAGATATTCAAGTCAATTCTAGCGGTTTTAAAGTGAATACGCAGTCGCTGGCGAGTGTAGTTCTGGGCGGCCTAGCATTACAATCAATAGATGATGTTCCTGGCCCGCTAGCCAAAGAAAACACGACATTTCTATTAGCACAGAACCAAAATCAGGCGTTTCAGGAACCAGATGGTCCTTCAGTCACTGCAGTGCTGCGTTTTAATCAGTCAATACGAGGTCTGACACCTGGCGCAACGGTCGATTTCCGAGGTGTGGTACTGGGTGAAGTGAAATCAATTGGCATTGAATATGATCGAGTACGCCGAGAGTTCGATATGCCGGTGGTGATTGAAGTTTATCCTGCTAGGCTGTGGCGCAAATATGCTAAAGATCAGGCGCAGTCACCATATACGCAACAGCAACGCATCCAGTTTATGGTCAGTCGTGGCCTGCGTGCACAGTTACGCACTGGCAACTTGCTGACGGGCCAACTCTATATTGCGCTCGATTTCTTCCCTAAAGCGCCTAAGGTCAGCGTACAAGAAGGCGCCATAATTGAGCTACCAACAGTGCCCAATGGACTGGATGAGTTGCAGTCACAGATTTCTAGCATTGCCACTAAACTGAATAAAGTACCGTTTGAGCAGATTGGCCAGGACTTGCAGAAATCATTGGCAACGCTCAACAAAACCTTGAACAGTGCAGAAAAGCTGGCACAAACATTGAATCAGGACGTCGCGCCAGAAGTCGCGGCGGCGATGAAAGATGTACGCAAAACGCTAGATAATGCTGATCGTACTTTGTCTGAAGATGCACCATTGCAGCAGGATTTACGGCAAACGCTGCAAGAGTTATCGCGGGCAGCAGCATCCATGAAAGTGCTAACGGACTATTTGGAGCAGCATCCCGAATCACTGATTCGCGGCAAGGCGCTGGATAATCCTTAATGCTGTTACATGGAAAAATAATAGATAAAATGGAAAGAACGAGATGATTTTTAGACAATATACAATATTCGTGTTGATATTGGCGGTAATGTTAAGCGCCTGTGTAACATCTACTTCCACGGCGCGTTTTTATACTTTGGCCAATAATATCTCCCCTAAAAACCAAGCTGATAACATGCCCCCAGCCGCAACGATGGCGATTGAGGTTTTGCCCATTAAAGTTCCAGAACGCCTAAAACGACCGCAGATAGTAATTACTTCTAAAAATTCATCCAAACTGAAAATCCTGGAACACGACCGCTGGGCGTCCTCATTCAATGATGAACTGCAGGATGCCTTTGTCAGCGGCCTCAGCAGGCAGTTAAATGCGATTGATGTTTCACGCGGAGGACGTGTAGCAAATCAGCCAACTTACCGCGTTGCAATAGTGTTACAGCAATTTAACGCTACTCCGGGTGAACAAGTACAAGCCAATTTTGGTTGGACGATTACGCATTTAAA
The DNA here is from genome assembly GCA_036676175.1 of Methylotenera sp. Taxonomy (GTDB): domain Bacteria; phylum Pseudomonadota; class Gammaproteobacteria; order Burkholderiales; family Methylophilaceae; genus Methylotenera_A. Next base: position 6,679 of record JAKFDL010000041.1, read on the forward strand.
CGCTGATGCACGTTCAGCTGGTAATAATATGCTATCTTGCTACGCTACTATCAGCAAAATGGTAGGCAGCGATATTGATGCCGTAGTAAAAGGGGTACAAGAGACGGTAGCAGACGCTATTCAAGCAATCGCTGCTAATGTGCGCAGTATTAATAATGGTGAAGCAGGCAAATGCAATAGTTAGGCAAGCTTGAAAGTTTTTGCAATAAAAAGGCTAACAAATGGTTAGCCTTTTTATAGAATGACGCATTACCAGAATGAAAGCTTAGCGTGTAATCGGTTTATACCTGATTCTCTTGGGTTTCGCGCCTTCTTCACCCAAACGTTTACGTTTATCTGCTTCGTATTCTTGGTAGTTACCATTGAAAAACGTCCATTGTGATTCGCCTTCAGCCGCCAAAATATGCGTAGCGATACGATCCAAGAACCAGCGGTCATGCGAGATTACCAGCACACAGCCGGCAAATTCCAGTAAAGCATCTTCTAGAGCACGCAAAGTTTCAACATCCAAATCGTTCGATGGCTCATCCAGCAGCAATACATTGCCCCCAGAGATTAAGGTCTTGGCCAAGTGCAACCGCCCACGCTCACCGCCTGAAAGTTGGCCAACGATTTTTTGTTGATCGCCACCCTTAAAATTAAAACGTCCAATATATGCGCGGCTTGGCGTTTCATATTTACCCACCGTTAAAATATCCGAGCCATTAGCAATTTCATCAAACACGGTTTTGCCATCACTTAATGCATCACGGCTTTGGTCAACATAAGCCAGTTTTACCGTTTGGCCAATGTTTACTTCGCCACTATCTGGTTTCTCTTGGCCAGTAATCATTTTAAACAAGGTGGATTTACCCGCACCGTTTGGACCAATAATGCCCACGATGGCTCCAGCTGGCACACTGAAACTCAAGTTATCCATCAGCAGTCTGTCTTTAAAGGCTTTAGTTACGCCGTTAAATTCAATCACTTGGTCGCCTAAACGCTCCCCTGCGGGGATAAAAATTTCCTGCGTTTCGTTACGTTTTTGGTATTCAGCGCTTGCTAATTCTTCATAGCGCGCAATGCGCGATTTGCTCTTGGCTTGACGCGCTTTCGGGTTTTGGCGCACCCATTCCAGCTCCGTGTTAAGCGCTTTGCGGCGAGAGGACTCTTGCGATTCTTCAAGTGCTAACCGCGCTTGCTTTTGATCTAGCCAGCTTGAATAATTACCCTTCCAAGGGATGCCATGACCACGGTCCAGCTCTAAAATCCATTCGGCAGCGTTATCTAAAAAGTATCGATCGTGCGTCACCGCCACCACGGTGCCTGGAAAACGCACTAAATATTGCTCTAGCCATTCCACGGACTCTGCATCCAAATGGTTGGTAGGTTCGTCCAGTAATAACATATCCGGTTTTGATAAGAGTAACTTGCACAAAGCCACGCGGCGTTTTTCACCTCCAGATAATGGGCCAATTTTGGCATCCCATGGCGGCAAGCGCAGCGCATCGGCGGCTATTTCTAATTGCGTGGTTAAATCGCTGCCGCTAGCGGCGATGATGTTTTCCCACTTAGCTTGTTCTTCTGCCAGCTTGTCAAAATCTGCATCAGGCTCAGCATAAGCTGCGTAAACAGCCTCTAAGTTAGCTTGCGCCTGCATCACCTCGCCCATGCCGCTTTCCACTTCCTCGCGCACCGTTTTATTGGCATCCAACTGCGGTTCTTGCGGCAAATAGCCAATTACCATATTAGGCTGCCACTGCACTTCGCCCTCAAACTCTTTATCCGCCGCTGCCATAATGCGCAATACGGTGGATTTGCCTGAGCCGTTTAAACCCAATAGCCCAATTTTGGCACCTGGAAAAAACGACAGTGAAATATCTTTGATGATCTGCTTTTTGGGAGGAACGATTTTGCTCACACGGAGCATGGACATTACGTATTGGGCCATGATGTTGTATAGTTAAATGAAAGCGTTAGCTTACTGGAAATAGGCAGCCTTTGATATGCCAGTGAATTGAATTTTTTGATATCGATATAAAAAAGGAGGCGCTGCAGCACCTCCTTGTGTTACATCACTTATTCAATCGAGTGAACCAGTGAATAAGTCGCGATTTAAGCGGCCTTTTGTTCAAGTAACTGCCGGTCGTTAGACGCCTCGATCTGCACTTTGCGCGGTTTCAAGGCCTCTGGCACCTCTCTTACCAGCTCAATATGCAATAAGCCATTTTCCAGTTTGGCTTTGGTCACTTTTACGTGGTCTGCCAGCTGGAATTTGTGCTCAAAGTCGCGTGCGCCAATACCACGGTGTAAGTAAGTGACTTCATTACCATCACTGCGGTTTTCTTTGCGGCCAGCAACCCTTAAAGATTGTTGTTCCGATTCAATTTCCAGTTCGGATTCATTAAATCCGGCCACCGCCATCACGATACGATAACTATCATCACTCAACAACTCAACGTTATAAGGTGGATAGCTAGTTTCAATATCAGTTCGTTGTGCATCGTTCAATAGCCTTGCTAAACGATCAAAGCCAATTGCTGAACGATAAAGTGGACTCAAATCATAAGTACGCATCATATATCCTTTCAAAAAATAAGCGATAAAGTTAGCGGCAAACCTCACTTGAGCATTTGCCTAAAAATAAAATATGGGCTGCTTTTTATTTTTCAAGACTCCTTTTTAAACTTTTTTACCCAGCATCGCGTATATTGTGATTTTTCTTGTAATCACATCCATATGGCACTTAAATCCACCATTTATAAAATCGACCTCAGTATTGCAGACATGGATAGGCAATATTACGGCCAGCACAACTTGACTGTTGCAAAACATCCCTCAGAAACAGATGAACGCGTCATGGTGCGGCTTGTTGCATTTACATTGTATGCCAATGAATCATTACAGTTTGGTAAAGGCCTAAGTGATGACGAAGAGCCGGACCTGTGGCAAAAAGATTTAACTGGCGCCATTCAATTGTGGATAGAAGTTGGCCTGCCGACTGAAAAAGATATCCGCAAAGCTTGTGGAAAATCGGCCCAAGTGGCGGTGGTGTTATATGGAGGCAGAATTGCCGATATGTGGTGGGCAGCCAACAGTAAAGGTCTGCTTAAATTGAATAACCTAACTGTGATAAACCTGCCAGAAACGGCAAGCTTAGCTCAGCTTGCAGCCAAGAGCATCAACACAAGCTGCACTATTCAAGACAGCCAAATCTTGGTCAGCCACGATGGCGGTAGTTTCGAAATCACGCCTGTCATTCTAAAAGAGCACAGTTAAAGCGCTATATAAAATGTAATAATTGTGGTCAAATTATCATCATGTTATTAGGCAACCAAATGACTATTGATTACGCGCTTTGGCTTAACTTAGCAGTCGCCTTAGGCGTTGGGCTGCTTATCGGTGCCGAGCGGGAGCGCAGCAAAGGCACTGGGCCAGACAAATCCCCGGCAGGCATTCGCACTTTTACTATTGCCTCGCTATTAGGTGCGGTTAGCATGGTATTCAACTTTTGGTTGCTTGTCGTTTCAATATTCTGCGTCATGATTTTTGTCGCGATTGCTTACTTTAACAATCGCGCTAAAGAGCCTGGTATTACCACTGAAGTAGCCCTGATATTTACGATGATTCTGGGCGGGCTCGCAATGAGCTCGGCGACTTTAGCTGCTGCACTCGCAGTCATCGTCGCAATACTGCTTACAGCGAAAGACCCTATTCATGGCTTTGTGCTTGGTGTGGTCACCAAAGAAGAGCTGAACGATTTTCTGATTCTGGCCGCCGCTACGCTTATCATATTGCCACTGGTACCTAATGCGTTCATTGGCCCATTCGAAGCGATTAACCCTCGTAATCTCTGGCTGATTGTTATTCTTGTAATGACCATTAGTGCGCTTGGTCATCTTGCTTTACGCTGGCTAGGTGGGCGTATCGGCCTGCCTATCGTGGGGTTGGTTTCCGGTTTTATTTCCAGCATAGCAACAGTGGGTGCGATGGGAGAGCGCACTAAAGAAACGCCATCGTTAAATAGCTCGGCAGTTGCAGGCGCGACACTCTCAAGCCTCGCTACTGTTTTGCAACTAACGATGCTACTTGCAGCAATCCATCCGCCCACATTACAGGCGCTTATATGGCCACTCGCTTTTGGTGGAATTTCGATTGCGATTTATGGCTTGGTAGTCACTTTAAACTCTCTCCATAAAAATAGGGCAGAGATAGATAAGCCCAGCAAAACTTTTAGCGTAAAAACAGCGCTGTTGTTTGCTGCGATCATCGCCGTGGCGCTGGTAGTTTCAGCCGCCTTAAAAGCCTGGTTTGGTCAGGCGGGGCTTGTGGTTGCCTCAGCCGCGGCAGGTGTGGCAGATGTGCATGCTGCTGCAATTTCTGTCGCCTCACTGGCGGCGGCCAGCAAACTAGGCCCTGAAAGTGCTGTGATCCCAATTTTGGTCGCTTTTTCAGTCAATGCTGTTTCAAAAGCGGTCATGGCCATTGTCAGTGGCGGCAAAGATTTCTCACGTCAAGTCATTTTAGGGTTGATTGTGCAAGTTTCAGCTATTTGGATCGGATGGTGGTTATTATAAAATTCCGGTGCAAAGCCAGCACTCACTAATATTCTAGTAAGTGGTTTCTTATAAAGTCTTACAAAAATATCAGACAAATACCTATGCTTTGAGTGGTCAAATAATCATTTAATAACGGCTAGGATATTTTCCTAACTTTATTGGAGAACTACTATGATTAACACTAGCAGTATTAAACCTGATATGCCTGTTGTATGTTCACAAGATGGTCAGTTCGCAGAAGTAGATCACTTAGAAGATGCAGATACTATTAAGCTTAAAAGAGATGAAAATGGCCAACATCATTACATTCCAACGAGCTGGGTAGTTTCAACTGACAATGGTAAAGTTAAAGTAGACCGCCCTGGTGAAGAAGCTATGGAAGAATGGTCAACAACACCACTTCATTAAGCTTAAAATTTAGCGAGTAAGTACAAAAAGCCTGATTAACAATCAGGCTTTTTGATAATAAACTGTATTCGCTCCGAGCTGTACGTGGTTAGCTTACGTAGTGTTGAATATCTTTAACGCTCGCCCCTGACAGATCTTTCGGAACCTCCTTAACAACCACTTTGCGAACTTGGTCATCCAATTTCTTACGCAATAATCCTAGAAACTCTGGCGGCACAATCAATTGCAATTTGGAAAAACGCTGATGGTGATAACTGTCGCTGAGGAATTTGTCGATTGTTTCTGCGAATAACAATGCTTGATGGGCTTCTGGCGATACATCAGGTTCTGAGGTGTTCCCTTGCGCAGGGCGTCCGAAAAAACGCCCTTCTTTATCTGTTTTCAACTCCTTGTCCTGCAAACGACCTAGCGAATTGGTTAAATCCTGTAATTCGGTAATCGCAGCATGGTTATGCATCTCAAAAATTCGAGCACGGCCGCTATCTGCGACCAGAATCCAAGTTGTATCCATAATATTCTCCTTTCTGCTGATTTATATGCGACAAAATCAGGCTTTGAATGTTCAGAGAACTTTGCGTTATTCTCGCAACTTTAAATTAGTTTAACTTCTAATCGGTAGGCTGGAAATAAAGTAATGCCGTAAAATCAGTATTAGTAACTGATTTATATATATTACCGTTTAGATGAAAACAAATTAGTTGGATCGTATAACTAATTCAACACTTGTTCTTTCTAAAAAGAATCTAAATAAAGTTAGAACGTATTAAATCCCATCCATGATTCAAGAAAATTCAAATAGTTATGGTGAGAGTCTGATTATTATCAGTGACTGCTTTCTGTCCGAAGCAGACGTTCAATTCTTTAATATACTTGTCTACCAGTCTCTTCCGAGAAATAGTTTAGCGCTTAGAACCTCTCAAACGCAATGCATTACTAATCACCGATACTGAACTCATACTCATCGCTAACGCTGCAATCATGGGTGATAATAGCCAGCCCGTAAATGGATAAAGCACACCAGCAGCTAATGGCACACCTAGGGCGTTATAGACGAATGCAAACCCCAGATTCTGTTTCATATTGACGATGGTTTGTTCAGATATGGCACGTGCTTGGGCAATACCACGTAAGTCACCTTTAACAAGTGTCACTTGAGCACTATTCATCGCCACATCAGTGCCAGTTCCCATCGCCACACCAACGTCTGCTTTGGCTAATGCAGGGGCATCGTTGATACCATCGCCAGCCATTGCCACAATGCGGCCTTCGCGTTGCAACTTATCTACCAGCACTAATTTATCTGCGGGTTTTACTTCACCATACACTTCATCAATGCCTAACTTGGCGGCCACTGACTTTGCAGTAAGGAGACCATCGCCTGTCGCCATGATGACACGCATCCCTGAAGTCTTTAAGTCAGTTAATGCTTCGGTTGTGCTTTGTTTAATGGGGTCTGATACTGATAGTAATCCCGCTGACTTACCGTCAACTGCTAAATACATGACACTTGCACCTGTTGCACGCAATTCATCAGCTTGTATTTTTAATGACTCGATTTGAATATTTAGCTGATTCATCAGCGCAGTATTCCCAAGCGCCAATTGTTTACCATTCAGATTACCGCGCACGCCAATACCTGTACTGGATTCAAATTTATCCACTTTATCGAGACTCAAAGATTTTTCACGTGCTGCTTTTACAATCGCATCAGCCAATGGGTGTTCACTACCTTGGTCAAGACTTGCTGCTAACCGTAACACTTCGTCTTCGGTGTAACCTGATAATGCTAAAGCACGATTGAAGCGCGGTTTTCCTTCGGTCAATGTGCCAGTCTTGTCTACGATTAAGGTATCGACTTTGCGGAAATTCTCGATGGCAGCCGCGTCACGGAATAGCACACCTTGCGCCGCAGCCTTACCGGTGGCGACCATGATGGACATCGGCGTAGCTAAACCAAGCGCACAAGGGCAGGCAATGATTAGAACTGCTACTGCGTTGATTAGACCAAACACCCAACTCGGTTCTGGTCCAAACAATCCCCATACAAAAAAAGTGATGAGCGCAATGCTTACAACAGCCACTACAAAGTAACCAGCCACTTGGTCTGCCATGCGTTGCATTGGCGCTTTGGATCGTTGGGCTTGTATGACCATTTGTACTATACTCGCTAACACCGTTTGCGACCCTACTTTTTCTGAGCGCATAATTAATGCGCCGTTGGTATTAAGCGTTGCGCCAATGAGCTTATCGCCGACACCTTTAGTCACTGGCATCGGTTCACCAGTGAGCATGGACTCATCTACAGCGCTACCACCTTCTGTGACGACACCGTCCACCGGTACTTTTTCGCCAGGCCGAATGCGTAACATATCACCCACATGCACGTGTGTTAGGGGCACATCTTCTTCTGTGCCATCTGCATTAATTCTACGGGCTGATTTAGGTGATAGACCAAGTAAAGATTTAATCGCAGCAGATGTTTGTGAGCGTGCCTTGAGTTCTAGAATCTGGCCGAGTAAGGTTAGTGAAATAATCACTGCAGCCGCTTCAAAGTAAACCGATACGCGGCCCATCGCCATAAACGATGCAGGAAATACATTTGGTATCACTGTCGCAACAACGCTGTAAATAAATGCTGCGGCAGTCCCCAAACCTATCAGTGTCCACATATTCGGGCTACGATTTACAACAGATTGAACGCCACGTACAAAGAACGGCCAGCCCCCCCATAATACAATGGGTAATGACAGCGCTAGCTCAATCCAGCTTTGCGTGGTCATTTCAAACCATTGAAAACGGTGACCCACCATTGCCAGAAGGGTAACGATGATAGTCAATGGCAGCGTCCAAATAAAGCGCCGCTTGAAGTCTGCCAGCTCAGGACTCTCTTCATCATTTAGACTAGGCATTTCTGGTTCTAATGCCATGCCGCATTTTGGACAAGCGCCCGCATGATCTTGCCTAACCTCCGGGTGCATCGGGCAGGTATAAATAGTGCCCGGGGGGATGGCTTCTGAAGGACTTGGTTTTGTTACTGATGCCGTGATGTCTGAGCTTGAGTCGACAGCCAAATACTTAGCTGGATCAGCTGCGAATTTAGTCTTGCAGCCGGCACTGCAAAAATAAACTGGCTTATCCTTATACTTGAAGACATGAGGTGACTGTTCCGTCACCGTCATGCCACAGACTGGGTCTTTTAATGTTGGCTTTGTAGCATCATCAGCATCCATGACATTGACTCCTAATGTTTTATCAATGAATTACCTACAGCAACCTTTACCCGAAGACTGCTGGGGAGTGTTAGAGACATCTACGCCATAACCGGCGTCCTTTATCGCTGATTTCAATTGATCAGGGGAAGTAAGCCTCTCATCGTATTGCACGGTTGCGTTAGCGTCTGATAAAGAAACAATGACATTATCAACTCCATTTACAGCCCTCAATGCTTTTGTAACATTGCTACTACAGCCGCCACAGGTCATACCCGTTACTTTTATTTGTTCAGTTTGCATGGTTAAATTCCTTTATTGTATTCAAGCTAATATTTGCAAGCTTATCATCTATGGCATAGTGCACGCAGTCTGTCCGAGAGCGCACTCAGACCATACAGTCAACCACATTATATTAATGCCCCGTATGACCCATCGGTTTGCGTACTTTCATTTCCACCCCACTTTCAGGAACCGTTATATCTGAGCGTTCTACAGGAGGTAAATCATTTGCAACCTCGCCTGCCACAGTGCCTTTTGGATGTTTAAAGTAGCCAGGGTCTTTGTAATCATTCCGAGCAAGCCCCTCCCTTATTTTAACTGTAGTGAACATGCCGCCCATTTCAACGGCGCCAAACTGAGCCTTACCACTCATCATAGGCAAAGTGTTTTCCGGAAGCGGCATGTCCATCATCTCAGCCATTTCTGTCATCTCAGACATGCCTGTTTCACCCATCGGCATATACTCAGGTACCAAGTTACCGATTTTTTTCATCAAGTCGCTTTGTTTAACGCCAAGTAATGTAGGCACGTCATGCCCCATCGCATTCATGGTGTGATGACTTTTATGACAATGAAATGCCCAATCACCAGGCTCATTAGCAATAAACTCAATAGCACGCATCTGTCCAACAGCTATGTCAGTTACAACTTCAGGCCACCGAGCGGAAGCTGGAACCCATCCACCATCAGTACCTGTCACTTGAAATTCATGCCCATGTATATGAATAGGGTGATTGGTCATCGAGAGATTGCCTACGCGAATACGAACACGATCATTCTTTTTTACGACAATAGGATCGATCCCAGGAAACACACGACTGTTAAAAGTCCATAGATTAAAATCCAACATGGTGTTTACTTTAGGTGTGTAGCTGCCAGGTTCAATATCATATGCGTTTAATAAAAAAATAAAATCCCGATCAACTGGCATGAATTTTGGGTTTTTAGGATGTGTGACCCAACTCCCCATCATGCCCATTGCCATTTGCAACATTTCATCGGCATGGGGGTGATACATAAACGTGCCTGCACGCATGGCCTCAAATTCGTACATAAATGTCTTACCTGGAGGGATAGGTGGCTGAGTTAATCCATTCACACCATCCATGCCATTAGGTAATCGCTGGCCATGCCAATGAATACTAGTAATTTCAGGCAATCTGTTCGTGACAAAAATTCTTACTTTGTCGCCTTCAACTACTTCAATCGTAGGACCTGGACTTTGCCCGTTATAGCCCCATAAATGTGCCTTCATACCTGGCGCAATTTCACGCACTACCGGCTCAGCCACCAGATGAAATTCTTTTACGCCTTTATTCATACGCCACGGCAAGCTCCAACCATTTAAGGTTACCACTGGATTGTATGGTCGGCCAGTATTCGGTTGCAACGGTGGTTGGGTATTGGCTTGTTCTGCAGAAACAATTTCTGGTAATGCGGCCATTGAGACTTTACTCACAGTCGATGCAGCGATACCAGCACCGGCTAATTTGAAGAAATCACGTCTGCTAAATTTTGAAAAATCCATGTTATTTTCCTTCCAACATATTATCGTTACCAATCAGCGTCATTTGTAATGCACTATCGGCCACCCAGAATTCACGTAAAGCTTCGATATAGCTTTTCACACTGGTGACTTGCGCACGTGCATCACCAAACAGTTCGAATGGACTTGTTAGCATGCCGTTATAGCGAAGTTGGTTTTCTTGCAGAATTTTTTTGCGCAGCGGTACAACTTCATCCCGTATATGTTTCGTCATATCGTAATTGGTACGATAGTTGTTGTAGGCCTCACGGATTTCAGACTGAGCATTGATTGCTAATTGTGCGGCCCGATTCACTGATTGCATGTAAATGGATTCGGCCCGTGCAACGCGCGCAGTGCCCCAGTCAAATATTGGCAACTCGAATGAGAGCTCTACCCCTTTTTTATAAGGATCGCCACGACGACCTTCTAACACTCTTGCGGGACCTACTTCCAGTACATTAATGAAGCGTGTCGTCTTGGTGAGCCCTAATTGTTTAGCTAATACATCAGTTTCCTGTCTAATGGCCTGTAAATCCAGTCGCTGTTCAAAAGCTGCTTTCTCAAATGGTTGCAACTCAGTGAGCGACTTTGGTAAATCTGGTAGACGTTCTTCCAAATTAAACTGATCAACTGATACACCGAGTAAACGTGAGAGTGCTTCATATGCAGATACTTGCTTATTTGTCGCGCTTGCGTAATCAAGAGCAGCGTCAGCATAAAAACTCTGTTCCCGCGCTTGCTGTAACTTGTTAAAGTTACCTGCCTTAACCATCCTTCTTGCTAATTCAGCACTGGCTTCTGCAGACTCTTTTACCTGCTCGCTATAGCGTACTTGCTCTGTTGCCGCGACTGCATTGAAATAGGCTATACGTGTGTGATTTGCGATTTTAATCACTTCAAAAGCGGTTTTTTTCTGAGTTTGCACAAATCTCTGACGTTCGATTTCTTGCATTTTTGGCATGGTTAAAAGCGAAAAAATATTAAAAGTCAGTATTTGTTCGATCTTATAATCACCGTCATTACGTGCATAAAGCATCGAAAACTTGGGATTAGGCAAACGACCAGCTTGTACCAAATCTGATTCCGATATACCAAGATTGTAAAAATCTGCCTGCAACCCTTTATTGTTCAACAGCGCAATTTGTACGGCTTGCTCTACATTTAAACGTTTTGATAATAATTCGTTTAAGCGTTCAGTGACTTGATTCTTTTCACCTTCTGTTTTTGGCCAAACAACTTCCTGCTTGATGTGTTTTTTAGCAGCCTCTTGCACAGCGCCGAAACCACCATCTTTTGAAAAGGTAGCACAACCGCCTAGCGCAAAACTGGCACAGATAAGTACGATTAACGTGCGAGATTTGAATGCTGCATATAGTGTATTAGTGCTCATGCGATTCTCCTTTTTCATCGACAGGAAGTTCTGTGCGTTCATTAGCATTTTTATCAGCTTTATCTTCGGACATGCCTCGCGCATGCTCGGCTGCATCTTTGCCCCCATGTTCGTGGTGCTGACCATGCCCTGAGATTTCACTTGAAGGTAAGGATAACACCCCTATGCCATGTCGATAAACCACTTCTCCTCCCAGCCATCCTGTCACTGCGATTGCTTGAGAAAGCACGAAAAGTAAAAACAGCATTGGAACCGATATCAATTCATTGACACGATACTTCCATGCATCCCAGCTAGCCAGAAAGATTAAACCTATCGCCGTTGGTATGGCCCATGAACGGTGTAACAACATGGCTGCATGACCAGCATCATCATGATTAACTGAGTTATATGCCAACCAGCCAAATAACACGGCTACAGCAGCTCCGATAGCAGCGAGCCACAGGGTAAAATGGCCAGCAGCAGCCAGTTGCGCAGAGACGGGATGACTACGTCGTGCGTAAGCAGCGATACTTAATATAAATGCTATAACAGTTAAGGCAATTGGGAAATGCACTGCAATCGGATGAAAATTAGGGACTATTAGCCATGGTGTAGTTGGCACAGAAGATGCAGCCTTGGATGGCATTTCCATACCAGCATGACCGTCTTGTTCGGATGCATGTTCATGCGGTCGGGATTCATCTTGCGCTGCCTCTTTATCACTAGGATGCGTTTGATCCCTCTTTGAATCACTCATCTCTGAATGATTCATCGCTTTCATATCAGAACCACCATGTTCATGTGCCATGTTCTCATGACTCACGTCAGTCATTTTTTTATGATCCATGCCTTGCATATTGCTATGGTCTATACCCGCCATATCAGGCATTTCCTTGCTTTCGGATGACATAATAGCCTTTTGTTCCGGACTCATTTTGTGCTGCATACCAGACATGGAATGTCCGGCATGACCGCCGCCGTTTGTAGGCACGTTTATAGATTTCCAATCAGACAGATTTTCGTCAGATATCGGTTTGTAACCATCAAAGGTTGATTGGTAAGGATTAGCCTCTTGAGGGGGATCTGCGGCCAAGACTGGCGTAGATGCTTCTACAGCAAGAGAAAGTATAAACAACGATAAGTTGAATAGTTTCATCGAAATCTCATTTCAAAAATAAATGTGGCGAATCAGCAACAGGCAAATTGCCTAGTGCAGAAATTAAATCCATCAATTACCAAGAAATGGGAGGTCGCTGAGGTTGTGCACTTATGTAGGAGTGATAACTGGGCTCAAACAAGCTGACCTCAATTGCTTGCACCTGGGATTGCATATTTTCTGATTGACTTGGCGGTAGCACGGTAAAGCAGGCCATGCAGTGACCGCATTTAGCGCAGTTGTCATTCGTTGACTGTTTCTGTCCTGCATCATGCTTATGGTTTTCTGGATGATCCATGTCATGACCATCATGATTATGGCTTTCAGTGCTGACTGTGTGATTAGCACAAAGTTGGTCAGCCACCATCATTCCACTTGCATAAACAGTATCTGTAAAAAATACCATCAATAGCATGTAGATAAAAATACGCAATGATTTTAATTGATTAAACTGCATCTACGTTAGTTTACGCTATTTCGATTAAGTTTAAATTACGCTAAATGAATGTCCGTTTTGGGCTGTGAGTTCAACCGACCAACGCAACACGTTATTCTTATATAAAAAGGATGAGGTGTTGAAAATGCGTGATAGTCAACTACCGCCGAGCGCTAAGCTTGCCACACACCAAAGCCTGCACTTCGTAAATCAATTCCAATCTCAATTTCTAGTTTAATTGCTTCATCATAGTTTAGCGGGTTAAATCCTTCATAGAGATCAGGTAATAAGCGCAGCCCATATTGCTTCACATATCGATTCGATTGAATACCAGCTTTGTGCTTATCGAAGCGCACATCAGGATCCAATCCAGTCATGCCGACATATATGCAAGGCTTACCAGTCAAGTAATCAGGATTGCACTTTTTGAATTTTCCTTCGAAGAGCACATCCTTTGATTGTTCAATAACGTAAACGTTGTAATGACGACGACTAAGCATTTGGTTTTTAAATATAACATAATGGCGTGGGAGTCTAGCCATTGTAAATGTAGAGAATTGAAAATGCCGTGGAAAGTTGTTGCTATTTTTTAAATGGGTGATTAGTTCAAATATCCATAATTAAAATTATTTAGGCTTAATTTTTAATATAGATAAATTAAAGATGATGCAGATAACAAATTATCCACAACATTAGTCATTTAATGCTAATAATCAATTTATAGATATTCCTCACTATTCCACAGTCACTGACTTAGCTAAATTTCTCGGTTTGTCCACATCCGTCCCTTTTAGCAGGGCTGCATGATAAGCCAGCATTTGCACTGGAATTGTATGCAAAATAGGGGAGAGTAGACCTACATGACGCGGGGTGCGAATCACATGCACACCTTCGGATTCAGTAAAGTGACTGTCCGCATCGGCAAATACAAATAGTTCGCCGCCACGCGCTTTTACCTCTTGCATGTTAGATTTTACTTTCTCTAGCAACGCATCATTTGGCGCGATGACGACGACGGGCATATTGTTATCTACCAATGCCAGTGGGCCGTGTTTAAGTTCACCTGCAGGATATGCTTCAGCATGAATATACGAAATTTCTTTCAGCTTAAGTGCGCCTTCTAGCGCAATAGGGTAGTGCACGCCACGGCCTAAAAACAGCGCGTGCTCTTTATCGGCAAAGCGCTTAGCCCACTCACGAATTTGTGGCTCCAAATTTAGCGCAAACTGCACACTACCAGCCAATTGCCTTAACGCAACCAAGTACTCCTGCTCCTGGGTGCCACTTAATAAACCACGATGTTTAGCCAAGGTAGCGGCCAAAGTAAATAATGCAACCAATTGTGTGGTGAATGCTTTGGTAGATGCAACGCCAATTTCTGCGCCGGCGCGGGTATAAAAAACCAGCTGCGAAGCACGCGGAATGGCACTCTCTTGCACGTTACAAATGGCTAAGGTTAGGTGTTGGCCGAGTGATTTGGCGTGTTTTAACGCTTCCATGGTATCGAGTGTTTCACCCGATTGCGAAATGGTGACGATAAGCTGCTTTGGGTTTGGTACCGATTCGCGATAGCGATATTCACTTGCGATTTCGACATTGGTTGGCAGTTTTGCTATGCTTTCTAGCCAGTATTTAGCAGTGAGCGCAGCATAATAGCTGGTGCCTGCGGCCAAAATTAAGATACTCTCAGTTTGGCTAAATACATCACTGGCCGCTTTACCAAACAATTCGGAGGAGAACTTGTTATCATCTATCAATGCTTCAATGGTGTCTGTTAACGCACGTGGTTGCTCGTGAATCTCTTTTTGCATAAAGTGCGAGTAAGGGCCAAGCTCTAAACTGGCTAACGAAACATCGCTCACGTGAATTTTGCGCGTTACTTCTGCGCCATCTTTGCCCAATATCGTGACACCATCGCGCCGAACATCGGCCACATCACCATCTTCTAGATAAATGACTTTACGCGTCACCGATAAAACTGCTGAAACATCAGATGCAATAAAATTTTCACCCTCGCCAAGACCCAATAACAGCGGGCACCCCAAGCGCGCTGTAATCATGTGCTCTGGCTCTTTGACTGAAATCACACCAATGGCAAACGCACCTGTCAGCTCTACCATGGCTTTTTGTGTGGCGGCGAGTAAGTTTAACTCTTGGTGATAATAATGAATCAAGTGCGCAATCACTTCGGTATCGGTTTGCGAGGTGAATTCATAACCCAGCTTTTTTAATCGGTCGCGTTGCTCATCGTGGTTTTCAATAATACCGTTATGCACTACCGCAATTTCACCTTTTGAAACGTGGGGATGTGCGTTGCTCTCAGTGACACCACCATGCGTAGCCCAGCGCGTATGGCCAATGCCTACTTGACCTGTTAAATTGGCATCGATGACTTTTTCTTGCATGGCAACAACCCGACCCACAGCGCGCACGCGCTCTATGCCATTACTGTTGAGTATCGCCACACCAGCCGAATCATAGCCGCGGTATTCTAGGCGGCTTAAGCCTTCAATCAGGGTTGAAACCACGTTTCTATTGGCAACTGCGCCGACGATACCGCACATATTTTCTAGTCTTTCTTAATTTCTATTTTTAAAATCTGGTTTTAATCAGGCTTTTTAAGCTTTTGTGGGCGTTTCCAGCCCACAATCGATTTTTGGTCTTTGGTGCGGCAGAAGGTGAGAGCGTCTGCAGGCGCATCTTGGGTAATGGTCGAACCTGCCGCGATTGTGGCACGTTTGCCAACTGTAACAGGCGCGATAAGTTGGGTATCTGAGCCAATAAATGCCTCGTCTTCAATGACTGTCCTAAATTTATTAGCGCCATCATAATTACAAGTAATCGTGCCCGCACCAATATTTACATTTTTACCAATAGTAGCATCACCCACATAGCTTAAATGATTGATTTTACTGCCAATGTCTACTTGGGCATTTTTAAGCTCTACAAAATTACCCACATGCGTATCATTTTGTAGGATAGTGCCTGGGCGTATTCTTGCATATGGCCCAATACGGCTATTTTCACCAATCTTGGCATCATCAATATGGGTAAACGGTAAAACTAGCACGCTTGCTGCGATACTGCTATTTTTAATCAGGCAATTGGCGCCAATTTTTACATTATCGCCTAGCGTTACATTGCCCTCAAACACACAATTCACATCTATCTCGCAATCGCGGCCGCAAGCTAAATTGCCGCGCACATCTAAACGGGCAGGGTCTTTTAGAGTGACGCCTTGTTGCATTAATTGATTGGCCGTGCGTATTTGGTACTCTCGCTCGATGAGTGCTAAATCATTTTTTGAATTAATACCGGTTACCGAAAACTCATCTTCTGTAATCTCAGCTACCACGGAAATATTTTGCTTTACAGCCAACGCTACGATATCAGTTAAATAATATTCGCCTTGCGCATTATTATTGGTGAGCTGAGATAACCAATTTACCAAGTACTGGTTTGGCATGGCCATGATACCCGTGTTTACTTCTTGGATTTTTCGCTGCGTTACTGTGGCATCTTTATGCTCCACGATTGCAGACACCAAATGATTATTTCGTTCTATACGACCATAGCCTGTGGGGTCGGATTTTATAAACGACAATATAGCCAGTTGATTATCAGCTTGTTGGATCAAGTCTTTACAAGCTCCAACGTCAACCAAAGGCACGTCACCTAACAAAATCAGCGTATTTGCCTCTGCATCTAAATGTGGCAATGCTTGCTGCATGGCATGGCCGGTACCTAGCTGTTCTGCCTGGTTCACCCAAATCAAATTCTCGTTTTTAAAAGCTTCACGTACCGCTTCACCGCCAAACCCATACACCACGATTATTTTTTGTGGCTTTAAAGCTTTTGCGCAAGCGATTACATGGCCCAAAATAGCTTTACCACCTATTTCATGCAGCACCTTCGGCATGTTGGAATGCATGCGCGTGCCTTTGCCCGCTGCAAGGATGACGATATTGAGATGATTGGTTGTCATGTTAATGCGTTTATAAGAGTAATAACTGTATTGTAAAGTATATAGATAACACAAACAAAAAAGGCAGCCTAAGCTGCCTTTTTTAATCTATAACCGCTAGTGCGATGGTTTGCGTAACCGTTGAATCGCTTGAATTTGCGCTGCAGCATCAGCCAGCTCGGCTTGGGCTTTAGCATAATCCATATCTGAGGTACGATTTTTAATCGCTTCTTCCGCCGCTGCTTTAGCGGCTATTGCTTTAGCTTCATCCAAGTCTTGGCCACGTACAGCGGTATCCGCTAATACGGTAATCACGCCTGGTTGCACTTCTAAAATACCGCCAGAGATAAAAATCAAAGTCTCTTCAGCTTCGCTTGATTGCTTGATACGTAATGCACCTGCCTTGATGGTGGTAATCATCGGCGCGTGATTTGGGTAGATTCCCACTTCACCCGCACTGGCAGGCGCTACAACAAACTCGGCTTCGCCTGAGAATATTGAAGCTTCTGCACTTACTACGTCGATATGAACAGTATTTGCCATATTTTTCTCTTAACTTTTATAAAGTGTCACTTAACTAAAAAATTTACTTAGTTTAAAGTTTTGGCTTTTTCTACTGCCTCTTCAATGCCACCAACCATGTAGAACGCTTGCTCTGGCAAGTGATCATATTCGCCAGCAACAATCGCCTTGAAGCCTTTAATGGTTTCTTTAAGTGGTACGTATTTGCCTGGCGCACCAGTAAACACTTCAGCCACGTGGAAAGGTTGTGACAAGAAACGTTGGATCTTACGTGCACGGCCTACCGCTAATTTGTCTTCTGGGGATAATTCGTCCATACCCAAAATCGCGATAATGTCGCGCAACTCTTTATAGCGTTGCAGTGTTTGTTGTACACCACGTGCCACGTTGTAATGCTCTTCACCAACTACCAATGGATCTAGTTGACGTGAAGTTGAATCCAATGGGTCTACCGCTGGGTAGATACCTAAAGAAGCGATGTCACGTGACAATACAACGGTTGAGTCCAAATGCTGGAACGTTGTCGCCGGTGATGGATCGGTCAAGTCATCCGCAGGTACGTAAACCGCTTGGATAGAAGTAATAGAACCTGTTTTAGTTGAGGTAATACGCTCTTGTAAACGGCCCATTTCATCAGCCAGGGTAGGTTGGTAACCTACCGCTGAAGGCATACGGCCTAACAATGCAGATACTTCAGTACCGGCCAAAGTGTAACGGTAGATATTGTCCACGAAGAACAATACGTCACGGCCTTCGTCACGGAATTTTTCCGCCATGGTCAAACCTGACAACGCTACACGTAAACGGTTGCCTGGTGGCTCGTTCATTTGACCGAATACCATCGCTACTTTTGATTCTTTCATATCATCAAGCTTAATAACTCCAGCTTCTGCCATCTCGTGGTAGAAGTCGTTACCTTCACGCGTACGCTCACCTACACCAGCAAACACGGATAAACCTGAGTGTTGTTTAGCGATGTTGTTGATCAACTCCAGCATGTTAACGGTTTTACCCACACCCGCTCCGCCGAATAAACCAACTTTACCGCCTTTAGCAAATGGACAAACCAAATCAATCACCTTGATACCGGTTTCTAGCAAGTCTACTGAAGGTGAAAGCTCTTCAAATTTAGGTGCTTTTTGGTGAATTGAACGACGCTCGTCTGAATCAATCGGGCCAGCCTCATCGATAGGGCGACCTAATACGTCCATAATACGGCCCAATGTACCCACACCTACTGGCACAGTAATTTGGCTACCTGTCGATTTGAATGCAGTACCACGTGCCAGACCATCTGAAGAACCCATGGCAATGGTACGTACAATGCCGTCACCTAATTGCTGTTGTACTTCTAAGGTTAAGCCTGCTTCTGCTTGCGAGTTTTTGTCATCAATAATCAATGCATCAAATACTTTTGGCATTTGGTCGCGTGGAAACTCCACGTCAACCACCGCGCCAATACATTGAACCACTTTACCTACGATTGCTTGGGTTTCTTTACTTTGAGCTACTTTTGCCATTTGCTGTCCCTAACTTCTTTTAGTCAGATTTAATTAAATTCGATATTTATATTTGATGCTTAAGCTACCGCTGCCGCGCCGCCAACGATCTCTGAAATCTCTTTGGTAATCGCTGCTTGACGCGCTTTGTTGTAAACCAGTTTCAATTCGCCAATCACATTCTTTGCGTTATCAGACGCAGATTTCATGGCCACCATACGTGATGATTGCTCTGAAGCCATGTTTTCTGCCACTGCGTTGTAAACTAATGATTCAATATAACGCACCATCAACTCATCAATCACCGGCTGTGCCTCAGGCTCGTAGATATAATCCCAATGGCCTTTAGCAATACCAATTTGCACGGCACTCTTAACAACATCACTGGGTGAGTGAAGCTCAACTTTGTCATGATGTGGATGCGCACCTAAGTGCTCATCGTTCAATGGCAACAATTGTTGCATCACTGGTTCTTGCTTCATGGTGTTAATGAACTTGGTGTAGCAGATATAAAGTTGATCGATTTCACCTGTAGTAAAGGCATCCAACATCACCTTGATCGTACCAATTAGTTTTTCCAGATGCGGAACATCACCTATCCCAGTAATATGAGATTTGACTTCAGCACCGACACGCGTCATAAAGCCAAAACCTTTATTACCAATGGCACTCACGGTAATTTTCTTGCCTTCAGCTTCCCATGCCTTCATTTGGTTAACAGACAAACGCAGCATATTAGTATTTAAACCGCCACACAGGCCTTTATCTGAGCTAACCACGATTAAGCCTACCGTTTTCACCACATCACGCTTGATTAAAAACGGGTGCTTATACTCTGGGTTTGCAAATGACAAATGCGCTGCAACGTTGCGGATTTTATCAGCATAGGGGCGGCTAGCACGCATTCTATCCTGCGCTTTACGCATTTTAGAAGCTGCCACCATTTCCATTGCTTTAGTGATCTTACGGGTATTTTCTACCGATTTGATCTTGGTTCTAATCTCTTTACTACCAGCCATTGTATTGTCCTAAGTGATTAGTAAGCGCAATTAATAAGCATTGGTTGCTTTGAAGTCTTGGATTGCTGCTTCAAGTGCTTTTTCGTTATCGCTGCTTAAGTCTTTGCTGGCTTCAATCGCGTCAGCTAATGCTTTGTACTTAGAGCCAATAAAGCCATGCAATGCACCTTCGAAAGCCAATACTTTATTAGTTGGCACATCGTCAAAGTAGCCTTTGTTTGCAGCAAACAAGGTAATCGCCATGTTTGAAACGCTTAATGGTGCGTATTGCGCTTGTTTCATCAACTCAGTAAACATACGACCGCGGTCTAATTGTTTACGTGTTGCTTCGTCCAAATCAGAAGCGAACTGCGCAAACGCAGCCAGTTCACGATATTGCGCTAACGCTAAACGCACACCGCCACCTAGTTTTTTAATCACTTTGGTTTGCGCCGCACCACCTACGCGAGATACTGAAATACCGGCGTTGATCGCTGGACGGATACCGGCGTTGAACAAGTCTGTTTCCAGGAAGATCTGACCATCGGTAATCGAAATCACGTTGGTTGGAACGAAAGCTGAAACGTCACCAGCAGCGGTTTCAATCACTGGCAATGCAGTCAATGAACCCGTTTTGCCTTT
>JAKFDL010000042.1:0-51129 GCA_036676175.1 Methylotenera sp.
CTACCGACTGCAATTGGACGCAGTTTGATTTAGGCTGGATGTACACGCTGTTTTTTGTATTGCTGGGTTGTTCGGCTGCATTATGGGGTGGTTGGCTGGAACGCGAAGGCCCACGCAAAGCTGGCTTAGTGTCCATGCTGTGTTGGTGCGGCGGGTTATTGATCTCTGCGTATGGTGTGTATGCACACCAATTGTGGCTGATGTGGTTAGGTAGCGGTGTGCTTGGTGGTATCGGGTTAGGGCTTGGCTACATCTCGCCTGTTTCAACGTTAATTAAATGGTTTCCAGATAGGCGCGGCATGGCCACGGGCATGGCAATTATGGGTTTTGGTGGTGGAGCGATGATAGGCTCACCTTTGGCTACCAAGCTCATGACCTACTTTGCAAGCCCTACGAATGTGGGCGTTTGGCAAACTTTTGTCGTGTTGGCGGCAATATATGCGGTGTTTATGCTGTGTGGCGCGCTAGGTTATCGTGTGCCACCTGTTGGCTGGAAGCCTGCTAATTGGATACCTCCCAATAACGTAAAAAACACTATGATCGCTGCGCGTCATGTGCATTTAAAAAACGCACACAAAACGCCCCAGTTTTGGTTGTTGTGGATCGTGCTATGCATGAACGTTTCAGCGGGAATCGGTATTATTGGTGCGGCTGCACCCATGCTGCAAGAAACGTTTGGGGGCGCATTAATCGGCCAACCAGAACTTGGCTTTGCCGACATTAAAAAAGATGAAGCCTTGACTGCAGCTGCAGCTGCAGTAGGAGCTGGATTTGTTGGGCTGATTTCCTTATTTAATATTTTTGGGCGGTTCGCCTGGGCAACTTCGTCAGACAAATTAGGCCGAAAACGCACTTACTATATTTTCTTTATCCTAGGCGCACTGTTGTATTGCGCTGCGACTTATGTTGCAGGATTTAAATCACTCGCTTTGTTTGTGGCTTGCTTCGCCGTCATCGCTTCGATGTACGGTGGTGGCTTTGCGACGATTCCGGCTTATTTAGCGGACATGTTTGGCACCCAATTTGTGGGCGCTATTCATGGACGCTTGCTGACAGCATGGTCTACAGCAGGGATTTTAGGGCCGGTAGTAGTGAACTATATGCACGATACCCGCCTTGAGAAAGGTGTGCCGTTTGACCAGGTCTATGCGCCGATTTTTGTGGTGTTAGCCGGATTAATGGTGATAGGTTTTATCGCTAATATGTTGGTGAAACCGGTGGCTGATAGGTATTTTATGACGGACGCAGAGTTAGCTGAGGTGCATAAAATCAGCCACGAAAAAGCGATGCAAAATCAGACTAAAATTAGTCCAACAGATAGTCATGCGCAACAGCATCCAGTTTTAGTCAAATTAGCTTGGGCTGCAGTGTTAATTCCAATTAGTTATGGTGTATGGAGTACAGTACAAAAAGCCTGGGCACTATTTTCTTAAGATTGATTTTTAAAAGTGAGTTTGGTTGAAGTTAATTCAGGTTGACAATTCATGCTAGTCTTAATCAGGTAAAATAGCGTTTTCAGTACTTTAATAGAGAATCAATTGGACAAAATAGACATTAATTTAGACGGCTCTGGCAAAAAAATCGGCATTGTGCAATCGCGCTTTAATAGCGATATTGGTGATGGCTTATTAGCTGCTTGCCATGCAGAGTTGTTGAATTTGGGTGTAAAACCAGAGCATATTCGCGTTGCTACCGTACCGGGCGCATTAGAAACGCCGCTTATTCTGCAGCACATGGCATTGAGTGAAAAATACGATGCCCTGATTGCGCTGGGGGCGATTGTGCGGGGTGAAACGTATCACTTCGAAGTGGTTGCAAATGAATCAGCGCGCGGTATTTCAGAGGTTCAATTAAATACTGGCATACCGGTTGCGAATGCAGTATTAACGACAGAAGATGATGAGCAAGCGCTAGCCCGCATGCTGGTTAAAGGCACAGAAGCTGCGCAGGTGGCGATCGAGATGGCGAACCTGGTGCGCGCATTATGAGTGATACAAAAGCTGAAATTAAGTCAGTCAAGAAACCAAAATCAAGTCAGAATCGTCGTAAGTCACGCGAGCTGGTGTTAAAAGCGGTTTATCGTGGCATGATCAATACGGGTGAGTTGAAGCAGATAATTATCGATGCGCAAGATGACCCAGAGTACATCAAAGCAGATGAAGCCTATTTTAAACATTTGCTGGCGGGTGTGACGGGAAAAATAGATGAGTTGGATAAGCAAATTTCAATGTTTATTGATAGAAAACTAGAAGAGCTGAGTCCAGTTGAGCATGCGATTTTGCGTATTTCATCGTTCGAATTGATGTTTGACCCCACTATTCCATACCGCGTCGCGATTAACGAAGGTGTTGAGTTGGCTAAACTCTATGGTGGTGCTGATGGACACAAATATATTAACGGCGTGCTGGATAAAGTGGCAGAAACAGCGCGACCACGAGAATTTAGACGTTAACAATAGACGAAACTTCAAAAGTGATAAGCTGTATTAAAACTATGGATCTGATATTTTGGACTTGATTTGGACTTGATATTTTGGATGTAAGTCATGCAATAAGGGTTGCACGTGCCACGCATGTAGGAATGATGCGGGATCACAATGAAGATGCGGTAGCAAGTGATTTGTCCATAGGCTTGGTGTTGCTTGCAGACGGGATGGGTGGCTATAAAGCAGGCGAGGTAGCAAGCGAGGTTGCCGTGTTAATTATTGCAGCCGAGATGACCGAAGCCATGCAAAATAAAACGCGTTTATTTAAAACCGAGCCAAATTTGCTGCCAGAATCAAACATGTTGTTGAATGCAGTAGAAAAAACCAATACAGCCATTTACAAGATTTCACAGCTGCAACCAGAATGCGCTGGCATGGGCACGACTTTAGTCGCGGGCGTGTTTGTCGATAATAAGCTGGTGTTGGGGCATATTGGTGATTCACGCATGTATCGATTGCGTGGTGAAACCTTGATACAACTGACGGAAGACCATTCGCTGGTGCAAGAACAGGTGAATGCTGGCTTAATTACAACAGAACAGGCAAAAGTCGCCAGGAATAAAAACTTAGTGACGCGTGCATTGGGTATAGACCCGATGGTTGAGCTAGAATTGCAGGAATTAGCAGTGGAGGTGGGTGATACTTATTTGCTGTGTTCTGATGGCTTGACCGATTTACTTGATGACACTGAAATCGCAAAAATACTGCTTGAGGCAAAAGCTGATATTGCCTATGCTGTAGATAAATTAATAGATGCCGCAAATGAACGAGGTGGTTTAGATAATGTTTCAGCTGTAGTAACAATAATAGAAAAATCATTTAATGCTGAAAAAAGCTGGATAAAAAAACTGATTAAAAGTAGACAATATAATTAAAAAAAATATTTTTTTGATTAAAGATGAGCTAAGGCAGACTATGGCAAAGTTACAATTTTCTTTAGATGGAAACTCACTAGGTGAGTTTGAGCTAAATAAAGAACGTATTACGATCGGGCGCCGTCCCGCAAACGATATTCATATTGATAACTTGGCTGTGAGCGGCGAGCATGCTGCGATCACTACGATTGGTAATGATTCGTTTTTGGAAGACATGAATAGTACCAATGGTACTTTAGTGAACAATAAGCCAATTAAAAAGCATGTATTACAGCACAATGATGTGATTGAATTCGGCAAATATCAACTGCAATACATCAATCCAACACAAGCTAAAACTCCAGTTAACAATGGAGGCTTTGAAAACACGGTAGTGATCCGGCCTGCAAAATTGAAGTTGGTAGCGTCTGAAGCAAGCGAAACAGAAGAGCAGGTAGCCAATCCGCCCGCAACGCCTGAAGTTGTAAACGTCCCTGTTGAAGAAAATGAACCAGCCACCCCTACCAGCGTTGCTTCAGCAGAAAACAGTCCTAAAATTGGACATTTGCAAATGTTAAGTGGTGCAAATTCAGGCCGTAGTTTAGCCTTAAACAAGGCTTTAACTACCTTAGGCACGCCTGGAACACAAGTGGCGGTAATTACTAAACGGCCACAAGGCTATTTTATGACACATGTGGAAGGTAACCAACTGCCACTCGTCAATGGCAAAAACATTGGATTACAAGCCCATGCCCTCAATGATCAGGATGAGATTGAGATGGCCGGTTTAAAGATGAAATTCTCCCTAGCTTAGCAGTGCAGTCAATGCCAAGCCTAGACCTACTCAATCAGCTGGAGCGCTTGAATAGTATAGGCGTTGCCCTTTCTGCAGAGCACGATAATAAGCGTTTGCTCGAAATAATCTTATTGGGTGCCAAAGAGCTCACCAATGCCGATGGCGGCACGCTATATTTAGTGACTGAAGACAATAAGCTTAAGTTTGAGATTGTGCGCACACTTAGCTTAAATATTGCCATGGGTGGTACTACGGGCAAAGAAATTACATTTTCACCATTACCCATATATCTAGATAATGGTGTCCCAAACACTAACATGGTAGCGGCTTACAGTGTGGTAAATGATAAAACTGTGAATATTGCGGATGCTTATTTAACAGAAGGTTTTGATTTTTCCGGTACACGCAAGTTTGATGAAACAACAGGCTATCGCTCAAAATCATTTTTGACGGTGCCAATGAAAAATCATGAAAATGAAATCATTGGTATTTTGCAGTTAATCAACGCAATCGATCCAGTCACGAATCAAATCATTGCATTTTCTGAATCGCACCAGCGCTTGGTAGAGTCACTCGCTTCGCAAGCTGCGGTGGCACTTACCAACCATAATTTAATCACAGGTTTGAGACGTTTATTTGAATCTTTCATTAAGCTGATTGCGGACGCGATTGATGAAAAATCGCCTTACACCGGAGGGCATTGCCAACGCGTGCCGGAGTTGACCATGATGCTGGCAAATGCGGCTATCAATACAAAAACTGGCCCATTAAAAGATTTCACGATGAGCGAAAAAGAAATCTACGAGTTGAACATAGCGGCCTGGCTTCACGATTGCGGTAAAGTGACAACGCCTGAATCAATCATGGACAAGGCCACTAAGCTAGAAACCATTTTTGACCGTATCCATTTGATTGACCATCGATTTGAATTACTTAAAACGCAGCGCGAGAATGCCTATTTACATAAAGCAATACTGCTTGCGCATAGTAAATCTGTAAATATTAAGCAAATGACGCATGATATTAAAGTGATTAAGAAACAGTTGGATGATGATAAAAACTTTATTCGTAAAGTGAATTACGGCACCGAGTATATGACGCCGGAAGATAAGCAGCGAGTAAAACAAATTGCGAATTACGAATATAAAAATGATTTTGGTCAATCAGTTAAATTTTTAACTGAGAATGAAGTGTACAACCTGACCATTGAGCGTGGCACCTTAACAGCAGAAGAGCGAACTGTGATTAATAACCACATTGTCGTCACCATCAATATGCTAGAAGCTTTGCCCTACCCGAAAGACTTACGCCGGGTGCCAGAGTACGCAGGTGGTCATCATGAACGTATGGACGGTACAGGCTACCCTAAGGGCCTCACTAGAGAGCAGATGTCGATACCCGCACGTATGATGGGTATTGCTGATATTTTTGAGGCACTTACCTCTAAAGACCGGCCCTACAAGAAAGCTAAATCACTGTCGGAAACTTTAACTATTCTGGGAAAAATGCGGCTCAACCATCATGTCGACCCCGATATTTTCGATTTATTCATTCGTGAAAAAATCTATTTGCAATATGCAGAGAAGTTTTTGGAGCCTGAACAAATTGATGATGTGATTGAAGAAAATATTCCAGGCTATCAGCCAATTTAAGCTAATTTCTATAGTTTTGGAGCTAGCTCGAGCTAAATTTTTTCGCCGCTGCTATCAAACTGGCTAAATTTTCTACAGAAACACCATGAAAAAAATCGCCATTGGGCGCTAAGCGCGCATTTGGCCCTATGTTGCAATAGCCCATGCACGGCGAGGCCTCAGTTTCAATTAAAATATTGTGTTTAACCAGTTCTCGTTTTAATGTGTTTAGTACTAATTCACTATCGCGTGCCGCACATGAAGGATTATTTGGGTTAGCGCGATAATTGGTACATACGAAAATTTTTTTTTGCATGGTTTTTTACGAGGCGCCGTGTTGCTAAAGTCTACGCGAATGACAGCCGTCAGCATTTAGCGTCAAATAGCTGCCTTGCTCGTACCAATCGCCCAGCACCCATCGCTCGCAAATATGCCCTGCAAGCTTATGAATATGGGTATTGGGACGATGGGTGTGACCATGAATAAATAACGGTGGGTAATCGTATTGCATCAATAAATTTTCTACCGCTGCTATATTCACATCCATAATCTGCATCGATTTGGTGGATTTTTCTTGCTCACTTTTAGCACGTAACTCCTCAATAAAAGCGATACGATTTATTAAAGGCTGGCTTAAAAACTGGCGTTGCCAAGATTGGCCACGTACTTCAGTTCTGAAAACTTGATAAGCTGTGTCATCTGTACATAGTGCATCGCCGTGACTGAGCAAAACAGGTTTTCCATACAGGATGACTAAGCTGGGATCCGGTAAAACGTTGATGCCTGTTGCTTTGGTAAAGCCGTCATTGATTAGAAAATCACGATTTCCAGCCATAAAAAACACCGGAACATTTTTAGAGAGCCTATGCAGCGCATCGATACTGGCATGCTGGGCACCTACTTGGATAGCATCATCACCTGCCCAGTATTCAAACAAATCACCTAAAATATACAGCGCTTGGGCTTTTACTGCAGTGTGCTCTAAAAATTCTATAAATGCTGCGGTGATGTGTGGACGAGAATCACATAGGTGCAAATCAGAAATAAATAAGCAGTGACTCATGCCCTATTGCTAGACAACAGTCGCTTTTTCGATGATGACCGCTTCAACGGGTACATCGCGGTGGCCGGCCTTGCTGGTGGTTTTTACTTTTTTAATTTTATCGACCACATCCGTGCCTTCAACCACTTTACCAAATACGCAGTAACCCCAGCCGCTTGGCGTTTTTGCAGTATGGTTGAGAAAGTCGTTATCTGTCGCGTTAATAAAAAATTGGCTGCTGGCAGAGTCCGGAATCGAAGTGCGCGCCATGGCAATCGTGTAATTGTCATTGCTTAATCCGTTATCGGCTTCATTTTTGATTTCGTCTTTGGTTTTTTTCTGCTGCATATCGGCATCAAAACCGCCACCCTGAATCATAAACCCATCAATCACTCGATGAAAAATCACACCGTCATAAAACCCGCTTTCGACATATTGTAAAAAATTAGCCACAGTAATCGGTGCTTTTTCTGCGTTGAGCTCAAGTGTAATATCACCAAAATTGGTAGACAATTTAACCATAGAATGTAAAGCCAAAATAAATCCTTAAAAATAAATAATGAATAAAAGTTGAAAAAATAAACGTAAATTATTTAGCTGGCTCTGGCAGCAATTTTACGCTTTTAATAGTGATGGCTTTTACGGGCACATCAGCGTTTCTGCCAACAAAGGTGGTTTGCACCAAGCCGATTTTTTGCACGACTTCCAATCCGTTGGTCACTTTGCCAAATACGCAATAGCCTATCGATTCTGGATCTGGGCTGGAATAATTTAAAAATTGGTTATCTGCCAAATTCACAAAAAATTGCGCTGTGGCCGAGTCAGGGTCCATAGTGCGCGCCATGGCGATGGTACCTAACTCATTTAATAAGCCGTTGTTGGATTCATTGGCAATTGGTGCGCGCGTGTTTTTTTCAGTTAAATCACGCTCAAAGCCACCTCCCTGAATCATAAAACGGTTAATCACACGATGGAAAATCGTGTTTTCATAAAAACCATCTTTCACATATTGTAAAAAATTCGCTACCGTTTTGGGTGCTTTATCTGGGTAAAGTTCTACAGTAAAGTTGCCTTGAGAAGTTTCAAAAATCACACTGGGGGCCGCATAGGCATTGATTGATAGGGCCGTCATTATAGTGACTACAAACGTTCTAAAGCTGTGCATTAATTTAATTCCATGAGGTAAAAATTTAGATGAAATTGCTGTTTAACCAGCACCTTCGTAGATGATTTTCCAACTATTGTTTTCATTAATCCAATATTGGCGCTTACGCATTTTATTTTGCAAACTGGGGCTTTTAAAATCTTGTTCGAAATTGACTACCACCATCGGTTCCGTGAGTCCGTGTGCTTTGTGCTCACCAGGGTAGCCAAACATGCTGACATCATTGATTTGGATAGCGACTTTAGGTTTGGCCGCTTGAATGCCGCGTTTGTAATCAGCCCATTTTTGTAGATCACCATCATTGTAAAAGAACTTTTTAGAATAGTGGCTCAAATACGCATCGGTATTTTGCGTCGCCCAATCTTTACGCCATTTTTCTATTGCATTTTCCAGTGCTTGTTTACTAGCGTTTATCGCTTCTAATTGATTCTGAGCCTGATCTTTCTCTAGCCATTCTAAGTTATCGGCAATCACGACTGGAACTCTGCCAGTTTTCAAAATCGGTGCAAGTGCATTTAAATCTGGATTGCTAAGTACAACACAGCCATCGCTGGCACGGGGTGGACGGCTGTAAGTATTGGTGGGCGTACCATGCAACCAAATGCCAGAGCCGTTTTTTTTCTGATGCTGGTCTAGTTCATTAGGGTAGTTCAGTGAATACGCACCATCCCCATAAAAATCATCAAGCTGCCGATTGAGTCTGCCGCTGGCGAAGTATAAGCCCAGTGGCGTGCGCTTATCACCTTCAACTTGCTTATTGGCACCATTTTTGCCAATCGTCACATAATAGTCGGCTACATATTGCAATCCATCGGCTATTTTTTTGTATACGAACAGGCGTGATTTCGAAGTATCCACCACAAGTAAATGTGATTGACCTGCACCAAACTGCACTAATAAATTAGGTTGCTGTGATATTTTTTTTGTAGATAAGTAATATTCGATACGGGTGCGCGCTTCATCACGCAGGCCATTTAGTTCGTCTTTGTTTGTTGCGCCTTCTTTGCTATCGCTAGAAGCTCCAAACGCTTCTAAACCCCTGCCTTGTGCGGTAAGTAAATCGCCACGGATCAAATAGGCCAGCTTGAAGTTTGGTGCAGCACGGATGAGCTCATTGACGGTATTGAAGGCTTGTTTGTTTTTGCCTTCGGTAATTTCCAGCAAGCTCTTTACCAGCAAGCTTTCCACCAAATTGCTGCCCAGTTTTTTAGCTAATAACTGATCGGTCATACTGCCGTGGTTAATCGCTGTGGCGTTCCAGGGCAATACAATACATGCGGCTACTGCAGCAGATTTTAAAAAAAACTTGGTTTGGATTAATGGCATTTCAACTTTGGCGTGTTCCAACAATATGGCAACTTAGTTTGATGCTATTTCCTGGTCAATCAACCAAGCACCATTCACTTTTTTAAGTAACAACGTTTTATTGGTGCGAATTGGTTTACCGTTTGCCGTATAAATTTGTTTAAAGCTCATTTTTGCATTGTCAGCGTCTTCAAACGTTACTTTTGGGTTGGTAATTTCCACATTAATGCTGGTTGGTTTACTAATGCGGTCGCGACGCGTCTGTTCCCATGTTTTACGGCTTTCACCATTAGCCGGTTTAAAGCTATCGGCGTAACTGGCAAAATAGCTGTCTAGGTTTTTATCAGACCACGCCTTTGCCCAACTATTCACGGCATCGCTAATATTTTGTTCATCACCAACACCGGTATTTGCCACGGGCTCGGCGGCTTTAGTGGGCTCAGGTTTTTTATCCGCTGGACGAATTGGCTTAGTGTTTGTAGGGCTAGATTTGCCTGATTTGGCGTCTGCTTTAGCGGCAATAGTCGTTTTGTTGCCTGTGCCGAATAAATCTTTAATCAGTGATAGTTTGCTTTGCGCACGCGTATTGCCACCATCTAGCTGCAACGCTTTATCGTAAGCTTCAGAGGCCATGCGGGCATAGATATCGCCTAAGTTTTCATGCGCAGTGGCATAACTTGGGTGGGTTTTAATCGCGGTTTCAAGTGCTTTTTTGGCTTTATCATATTGACCAGCATCTGCGTACAACACCGCTAAGTTGTTATAGGGCTCTGGCAGGTTAGGGTATTTTTCGGTTAAATCGGTAAAAGCCTTAATTGCTTCTTCACGTTTATTACTTTCGGCCAGGATAATGCCTTTCATAAACATGGCTTGTGCATCTTTAGGGTTGGCTGCCAAATAGGTATTGATACGCTCCAACGCCGCAGCTTGTTGACCACTTTCGGCCATTTTCGAAATGTCTTTCAGCTCGTCTGCATATGAGGTTGATGCAAAGGAGAAAACTAATACCAACGGCGTGATGAATTTTAGTAGGAAAGCATGGCGAATTTTCATTATAGTGTGCTCGAACCAGTTAGTAAAAACGCCATTCTATCAATTGCATAGCTAACATCCAATAGTCCTCCAAGTAATAAACTGTTAAATTACAATTAAAACACTATTTTGTTCAATTTAAGCTCGCTATAATGCGCAAATGTTAAAAATTTACAACTCTTTAAGCCGCAACAAACAAGCATTCACCCCCATAGAAGCCAACAAAGTCCGTATGTATGTATGCGGCATGACAGTGTATGACTTTTGCCACTTGGGTCATGCGCGGGTGATGGTAGTGTTCGACATGGTTTCGCGCTGGTTTCGCGCTAGTGGTTACGATGTCACTTACGTGAGAAATATTACTGATATCGATGACAAAATTATTAAGCGTGCCAATGAAAACGGCGAAACGATAGATGTGCTGACGCAGCGATTTATTAACGCCATGGATGAAGATTCGGCACGTTTAGGCATTATTCGCCCCGATTTTGAGCCGCGTGCTACCCAGCATATTGAAGGCATGATTAACATGATTGGCAAGTTAATCGAAAAAGGTCATGCTTATCAAGCAAATAACGGTGACGTATTTTACAGCGTGCGCAGCTTTGCTGATTACGGCAAACTTTCGGGTAAAAGTTTAGATGATTTACGCGCAGGTGAGCGAGTAGAAGTGGATGCTCACAAAAAAGATGCCATGGATTTCGTGCTGTGGAAATCTGTTAAGCCCAACGAACCACACTGGGATTCTCCATGGGGTAAAGGTCGGCCAGGCTGGCATATTGAATGTTCGGTCATGAGTACGCATCACCTAGGCGCACATTTCGATATTCACGGAGGTGGTCAAGATCTGCAGTTTCCGCATCATGAGAACGAAATTGCGCAAAGTGAGGCGACGCATAACTGCCAAATGGCTAATACGTGGATGCACAATGGCTTTGTACGTGTCGATGAAGAAAAGATGTCGAAATCGCTAGGCAACTTTTTTACTATTAGAACCGTGCTGGAAAAATACGATGCTGAAGTGGTGCGCTTTTTCATCCTGCGGGCGCATTATCGCAGCCCACTCAACTATTCAGACGTGCATTTGGACGATGCTAAAGCCTCGTTAACGCGCCTATATACCGCCTTGCGCGGCTACGAAGTAAGCGCTAACACTGTCGATTGGAACCAGCCACAAACTAAGCATTTTAAAGAAGCGATGGATGATGACTTTAATACATCAGAAGCCATGGCAGTATTGTTTGATTTGGCTAATGAACTGAATAAAACAAAAGAGACTGCAACTGCTAACTTGTTATTTAATTTGGCTGGTGTGTTGGGACTATTGCAACAAAATGCAAATGATTTTTTGCACGGTGGTGCAATCGGATTTGTTAATACAAAAAATAATAATGACGTTTCAAATGCAATTGGTGAAGTTGGTTACACAGAAGTAAATATCAATCAATTAATTTCAAATCGGCTTGAGGCTAAAAAATCTAAAAACTTTGCTGAAGCGGATGCTATTAGACAACAACTTGCTGGTGCAGGCATAATTTTAGAAGACACGCCACAGGGCACGACTTGGCGAAGGGCTTAATTAAGCAAATTGCTTGCTGATATGGCAGTAACTCATCACATGGTTGCGCCCACTGTTTTTGGCGGCATACATGGCTTTATCGGCATGGTTCAGCAAGTCTTCTACTGTTTCACCATTTTCAGCAATGCCAAAGCTGGCCGTCAACGATAACGCATTTTCGTCGGCTAAAGCAATAGTCGTACTAGCCATCAACTGCTTTAACATATTCGCCATGCCCATCGCTTCTTCAGCATTGGTGTTAGGCAGCAACACTGCAAATTCTTCACCACCAAATCTGCATGCTAAATCAGAATCCCGCAGATTGGTTATGATGAGTTGGGCCAAATTGCGTAACGCAATATCACCCGCTGCGTGGCCGTAGCTGTCGTTAATCTTTTTAAAGTGATCTACATCTAACATCAGTGCGCTAATTGGCTGCTGACTACGTTTGCAATAGGCAAATAAAGGCTCTGCTTTGTCGAAAAAAGCACGGCGATTATTCAAACCAGTCAGAGCATCGGTACGGGCTAAATTTTCAGCTTGTTTTTTGGCTTGTTCTAAATCGTAGGCTAGCTCTAAATTGCCATTAAAGGTTTTTTGCAGCAATACGCTGGTAATCATGCACGATACATACATACATATAGCGGCAATACCTACCCAAAATGTTTCCTCGTGGCCAAGCGTCAGAAGGACAATAATCATGGGAATGAGCGCCAATGAAATGGTCGCCATTTGCAAATAGCGTAGCGGGCTATACCAAGAAATGGCTGCGCCTGCTAGACCAATGGAGAAGGTGTTTAATATAAACACGGCACTTAAGTTGTCTCTGGGCATAATACAAATCAGGCCAAGGCTCCAAACCAAAAAAACCGCCATTAAGCTAATGGCATAAGGCTGCTCCCACTTAAGCACAGCACTGCCTTGGGGGTTTTCACGTTTAAATAGAGTCATCAGCCAAATACGTGCGCAGGCAAATATAAAAGTCGTCGCAAACCAAATTAACAGATGTTGATGGTTGGCGCTTTTCCATAAAGCGGCCATTAAAAACAACCCTGCCACAGCACTTAAAATGATGGGTGTTAAGCTATGCAGATAAAGCAGCTTGATTTTTTCAATGCGAATATGTTGTTGTTTGTCTCGCGTCTGATTGAATTGAAGTGGCGCATGTTGGCTTTGCGCTTCAGATAAGAAGTTTTCTTGTATATGCTCTTGCAGCGTATTTTGCATGACGATTACCCATCAAAAAATGGCGTATATTCTTTTATTTTGCAAGAGTTTAGCACTTGCAGCAGTCAATGGGCAATTGGCTACTGATGAAATGGCAAGTTTCATGCAGGTTGCCGTGCTGATGAGTGCACTATTACGTTAAAATGAGGTTATTCAATTTATCGCCAAGTTATCCAAGCAATCGTTATCGAAAGTAATCGCATGCCAGTAAAATTAAACGCGCCAAAAGCCTCATCACTATTGCCTGTCAGCGGTATTGAATTAGGTTTTTCCGAAGCGCACGTACGTAAACCTAACCGTAAAGATGTGCTGGTAATGCGACTTGCTGAAGGCACAGCCGTAGCGGGCGTATTTACTTTAAATCGGTTTTGCGCCGCGCCTGTAGTTTTGTGTAAAGAGTACTTAGCTCAACAAGCGGGCATTCGTGCGCTGCTGGTAAATACAGGTTGCGCCAACGCGGGTACAGGTGAAGATGGTTTGAACCGTGCACAATTAAGCTGCGAAGCCCTTGCAGATTTTCTTGGTGTGAATGCAAACCAGGTATTGCCGTTTTCTACCGGGGTCATATTAGAGCCCTTGCCTGTAGATAAAGTGATTGCGGGTATGCCTGCGGCGATAGCCAACTTAAAAGAAGACAATTGGCTGAACGCCGCCGAAGCCATTATGACCACCGATATCGTGGCCAAAGGGGTCAGTAAACAAATCACGATTGAGGGTAAAAAAATCACCATCACTGGCATCAGCAAAGGTAGCGGCATGATACATCCCAATATGGCGACCATGCTGGGGTATATAGGTACTGATGCCGCCATTAGTCAGACTGCACTAGAAAATATCATTCAATATGCAGTGAATAAATCATTTAACTGCATTACGGTCGACGGCGATACCAGCACCAATGATAGTTTGATATTGATGGCAACCGGTAAAGCTAATAATGTGCAAATAGCTGAAGATGGTGTAGATTTCATTGCAATACGCGACGCGTTAGCCGAAGTTGCTATTGAGCTGGCACAAGCCATCGTGCGCGATGGTGAAGGCGCTACTAAGTTTATGACAGTGCGAGTGGAAGGCGGGAAATCAGAAGCTGAGTGCCGTAAGGTGGCTTACGCCATTGCACATTCACCGTTGATTAAAACTGCTTTCTTTGCATCAGACCCTAACTTAGGCCGTATTTTAGCAGCAATCGGTTATGCAGGAATTGATGACCTTGACGTGGATAACATAGAGTTATATTTAGGACATGTTTTAGTGGCCGAAAAAGGTGGTCGCGCCGCAAGTTATCGCGAGGAACAAGGCGCTGCCATTATGCAAGAGTCGGATATTTTAGTGCGTGTGGTGTTGAATCGTGGTGCTGATGATTGTACGATTTGGACCTGTGATTTTAGCTATGATTACGTGAAAATTAATGCTGACTATAGAAGTTAATCGCCTTGCCAGCAAAGGAGATTTAAATGACTCATAAAGGAAGTTGTCATTGCGGTCAAATAGCCTTCGAAGTGCGGGGAGAGCTAAAACAAGTGACACAGTGCAATTGTTCCATCTGTAGCAAGCGTGGTCATTTGATGTGGTTTGTACCGCGTACTAATTTGCACTTGCTGACGCCTGCTGACAATTACTCCACTTATACTTTTAACAAGCATAAAATTAAACATCATTTTTGCCCTAAATGTGGATGCGCTCCTTTCGGTGAAGGCGCAGCTGCTGACGGAACCCCGATGGCGTCAGTCAACGCCCGCTGCTTAGATGATATTGATTTGTCAGTATTAACCATTAATCATTTTGATGGACGCAAGCTTTAAATTTAATGCAACAGCTAGAAAACCTGATTAAACGTGCTGAAAGCCTTGTCTTGCGACTAGAGAGCTTGTTGCCTGTACAAAACACGGCTATTGACTGGAATGCGATAGCTTGGCGCTGGGTCATGCACAATGGTTATGGCAATTTGCAAGCAGTTGAACATCCACATGCAATCTCACTAGATAACATTCGGTTTGTCGATGCACAAAAAACAGAAATTGTGTGTAATACACAGCAGTTTATACAAGGCTTCACTGCTAATAATGTATTGCTCACAGGCGCGCGGGGTACAGGGAAATCTAGCTTGGTGAAAGCACTATTACCTACATTTTCAGCGCAAGGGTTACGTTTAATCGAGGTAGAAAAACACGACTTAATTCATTTGAATCAAATAGTGGCATTAGTAAAGAATCGTCCGGAAAAATTTATTATTTTTTGCGATGACTTAAGCTTTGAGGCGGATGACGTGGGCTACAAAGCGCTCAAGGTGGTGCTCGATGGTACGCTCGCCAGCATGTCAGACAATGTATTGGTGTACGCGACCTCCAATCGAAAGAACTTAATGCCTGAAATGATGGTGGATAATTTGGCTATTAAATATGCAGACGGTGAAATTAGGCCTAATGAAACGCTGGATGAAAAAGTGGCACTGGCGGAACGATTTGGCTTATGGCTATCGTTCTACACATTTGACCAGGATGAGTATTTAGCAATTGCTGAGAGTTGGCTAGGCACTTTTGATGTGGCTTGGGATGAATCAGCAAGGCAAGCTGCGCTTGGTTTTTCGCACACGCGCGGCATGCGTAGCGGGCGCGTAGCTTACCAATTTGCGCGAGACTATGCGGGCAAGCTGCAGTTGAAAACTTAGGCTGCCATGACTAAGGTTATTCATGTCGCAGTAGCTATACTGCAGCGAAAGAATGAAGATGGCGCTTGTGAGTTTTTATTGGCCAGCCGGCCGCAGGGTAAGGGTTGGGCAGGCTGGTGGGAGTTCCCGGGTGGGAAAATTGAAGAGGGTGAAAGCCCAGAACACGCACTGACACGTGAGTTGGCTGAAGAGCTTGGCATTAAGCTTACCATCACACAGCAGTGGTTGACGCGGCAATAC
This sequence comes from Methylotenera sp., assembly GCA_036676175.1. GTDB lineage: Bacteria > Pseudomonadota > Gammaproteobacteria > Burkholderiales > Methylophilaceae > Methylotenera_A. The sequence continues at coordinate 16,004 of JAKFDL010000042.1, forward strand.
GATTATCCTGCACTCTCTCAAAACGGGCATGATACCCCCGCCAAAACGGTATTACTGCATTTTTATTTTGTGAGTGCCTGGCAGGGTGAAGTTTCGCCGCTTGAAGGCCAAAAATTAAGCTGGCAATCAGCAGACAATCTTACCGTTGCGCCGATTCTGCCTGCAAATGCACCGATTATGAAAGCCCTCGCGTTACCGCCAGTCTATGCGATTAGTAATATTGCTGAAATGGGTGAAAAACCATATTTAGATGCGCTGCAATCCGCATTAAACAAAGGCCTCAGGCTAATACAGGTACGAGAAAAGCAGCTTGCAAAAGAGGAGTTTACTAGAATCGTAGCGCAAATTATTGCGCTGGCGAAACCTTTCAACGCGATAGTGCTGATTAGTCAAGATATTGCACTGGCGCGCGATTTAGGGGCGCATGGTGTGCATTTACCTAGTCAAAGTTTGTTGATGCTAAAAAGTAAGCCTGAAGGGTTGATGGTGACAGCTTCTTGCCACAATGCGGCAGAGTTGGCACATGCAGAAATGCTGGAACTGGATTTTGTTGTGCTGTCGCCGGTTAAATCGACGCAGAGCCACCCGGAAGTGGATGCATTGGGTTGGCAAACCTTTGCAGATATGGCACAAAAAACTACGCTGCCTGTTTATGCGCTGGGCGGCATGACGCTGACCGATTTGCCAATTGCTTTAAGTTATGGTGCGCGTGGTATTGCTTATCAGCGCGGGATTTCAACACATATTACTGATTAAGTCGCTTTCGCTAAAGTTACTCTGCTGCCTTAATGGGGAGCATTACTTGTTGCTTTGTGATGTTGCCAGCTGCATCTTTAAAGCTAAGCGTAAAATTAACGTTTTCGCCTGCTGTTAGTGGTTTTTTTAAATCAAACAACATCAGGTGGAATCCGCCTGGGGCAAGTTTTTCTGCTTTGCCAGCTTTAAGCGGTAATTCCTCAAGCATACGCATTTTCATCACACCGTTTTCCATGCTCATGCTATGAATTTCAACCGACCCTGCAATATCAGCCTCAGCTTTAATCATAGTGCTATCCTGCGTGCTTAATAAAGTCATGTAAGCCGCGCCTACCTTTTGTCCTGGAGCATTGGCACGCGCCCAGGCATCATTAATCGCCACGCCTTCATTAGGTTCGCAAGCGCTTAAAAAAATGGTTAAACTGAGTAGTGTAAAAAAACGGTTAATCAAATTCATCATCAAGTCCTGGGGTTTGATTGTTGGGTCGTTTATGATCGGGGATTCGGTAACTTTCATTTGCCCAGTCACCTAAATCAATCATTTTACAGCGCTGGCTACAAAATGGTCGATAAGCATTGTTTATGTCGTAAGGGGCTAGTTTTTTACAAGTAGGGCAAGCTACCTGCTTAACTTTGATATTAGCTGTTGAGTCAGAAGTCATGCAGTAATTTTACCGCTTTATTGCGATAGATTACAGTCAAAGATTACAGAGGCTTTAAGTTACAAGGGCTATAAATTACAAAGCGTCATGCTAAAGTCTAAATCGTGGTCGCACGGTTTAGGTTTTTGCACAAAATCCAACGCAGAAAACCGCACATTAATGGCATATTTGTTGGCGCTGACCTCTGGAAAGCATGGGCAACTATCCGGGACATTAATAATCAGCATTTGCGCAGGTTTGGTACCCCCCAACATTTGCTGGTAAAAGCCATTTTGTGCGGTAAAATTTCTAGCGGTATCGCTACCGCGCAAAATACGCAATATGGTTTTAATCGCTTCGTGCATGGGTATAAAACGCGCTAGCCAGCCATCAAAATCACTCTTACGGCGATTGGAGTCTAGCCCTAGCCAGTGGTGATAGGATGGCAAATCAAATTGGCATACACCACCCAAAATACCCGAGCGTTGTTTAATGCCCATCAGCCACTCATTCTCTCGCAAGTGTTGGCCAAATTTTGCGCCATCTGCACGTAGCGCAGTAGAGCAAGCACCTACTTCACGTAATATTTTATCCAGAGCTTTTTCTGCAATAATCGGATTGCCGCGTAAATTTTGCATAGAGAGGCGTTGCCGATCTAACTCTCCCACTAAATCCATTTTTAGATCGGCGCGATCCACAATATCTAGCATTTGTAATAAAGAAATCAGCGCAGTGTGATGATGGTGTTGCTCGCCACCCTCAACGTTGAGCAGGATTTTTGAAAACAAGTCCTCTAACCGCAAAAAAGTGCGGATACGCTCGTTAAATGGAAATTCGTAGCTAGACATGACGAAATAGAGTCTGCCAACTTATAAAAATAAATTGAGGTGGATTATCAGATAGTTTTGCTAACTATGCAAGTATTAAGGTATTTTTGGTGAATTAGAAATATTCTTTCGCGTAATTTCTCAACATTTTCGTTATTTTCAATCACGTCATGTGCCAGTAATAATTGTTTTTTGCGAGGTGTTTGCGTACGGATAATTTTTTTAATCTCAGATTCTGATAGTTGACTACGTTTTTTAACACGGTCAATGCGTGTTTTTTCATTGCAGTCAATCAATAAAATGCGATTAACATGTGGTGCGTAGCGAGGACTTTCAAATAACAGGGGAATGGCTAATACCTGATAAGGCGCATGTTTATTAAGCGAAAGTTGCTTTAATACTTCCGTATAAATAGCTGGGTGCAGAATCGCATTTAATTTGTCGCGCGCATCATGATCATTAAATACCAAATCTCGCATGGCGCTGCGGTTTAGGGCGCCTTGGGGGGTGATATATTCTTTGCCAAAATTAGCTTGGATATCTTGAATAATGGGCTGCTGTGCTGCTGTAAGTTGATGCGAAATTTCGTCTACATCGGTTACTGGCACGCCAAGCTCGGTAAATACTTTAGCAGCTTCTGATTTGCCGCTACCAATGCCGCCAGTAAGTGCAACTACAAACATATGTATGTGACTACAAACATTTAGGTGGCCAAATAAAAGCCAGCTAATTGTTGGCCAAAAAACAGCGCTGCTATACCACCTAGCGCTAAAAATGGACCGAAAGGTATAGCGGTTCCGCCACTTTTACCACGAAATACAATCATGCCAATGCCAATAACCGCGCCAACTACAGAGCTGAGTAAGATGACGGCAGGCAGTAATTGCCAACCAAACCACGCACCGATAGCGCCTAATAATTTAAAATCGCCATAACCCATGCCTTCTTTACCGGTGACTATTTTAAATAGCCAGTAGACGCTCCATAAAATCAGGTAACCCAGCATTGCGCCAATCACGGCAGATTTCAGGTCTGTGAAGCCAGTGTTCAGGTTAAATAATAGCCCTAGCCAAAGTAACGGCAAAGTAATGTCGTCGGGAAGTAATTGCGTGTCGAAATCGATAAAGGTTAACGTTACCAGCGCAAATACAAAGATAAATGCAAATAGGCTAGCATTGCTGTAGCCAAATTTATAAGCTACAGCGCCAATCAACACGCCAGTTAGAGTTTCAATCAGTGGGTAACGCAGGCTAATCTTGGCTTTACAGCCTTTGCACTTGCCGCCTAACATTAAGTAGCTAACAATCGGGATATTTTCTAACGCAGTGATTTGGTGGCCGCAATGTGGGCAAGCTGAACGCGGAGTGACAATATTATATTTGGTAGGTATTTCTACCTCAGGCTTTACCCCATAAGCTTCAGCCACATAAGCTTTTTCGGCGTTTTCCATCATCTTAGGCAATCGATGAATCACGACATTGAGGAAGCTGCCTACCACTAAGCCGATGACAATGGAAAAAACAACAAAAAAAGTCGGCTCTGATTTCAACAAATCAGAAAGCGGCATTAAAAAATCGAACATAGCTTCCCTTAATTCGGCCCTAAGTCAGCCTAAAAGTTGATGTAAACTATTATTATCATGGCATCGTTAATATAAGTGTGCAAGTTAGCAAAAATTAGTTTGTTAGGATGCAGTTGAAAATTTGCACATGGGCACCATGTTAAAAATGTGAAAATTAGATTTAAGGATTTACATGTCTAACCTAGACAAAACACTGTTGAACGCGCTTGAGCAAGTTGAGCTCAATAATATTAACCATCCTGCATGGGATGAGCCGATTATTTGTCGCGTAGAGGTAGATTTACCAGGCTGGCTGGCGCAACTCACCGGTGAAAACAAGTGGGAAGTGTACAGCGAAGACGAGGATGAAACCTGTATTAGTTTTGCGATGCGGGAAAAAGCAGGAAAAACAGCTCCCAAATTTGCTCCGAAACTAGCAGAGGTTACCTTGTATCACAATGGTTACGCGGTGGTAGATGTAGAAGGCAAGGCTTTATTTGATGGTAGCCTGACCAGTGGCACCAGCGATTGTGCACACCTAAGCTATTTTCATGCTGAAAGTGGCGAGCCGATTATATTGAATTAGTATTTAAGGATGCCCTGTGGGCCGCATGAACATTGACCTATAGAGCATCTTTATTTGTTATGTTTTTATGCTTTTTGAGTTAGAAATCTCTTTTTACTGCAAACTCAGCTAAGTCAATCAAGGCTTGTTTATTGGGTGAGTCTGGTAAATGCACAATCGCTTCAACGCCAATTCTAGCCTCATTTTCAGCCAGTTTTCGCACATAGTTCAGGGCATCCGTCGCTTTTACTGCCGCTAGCACGGCAGGCAGCTCCTCTAAACCACCGTGCTCAATGGCATTTCGAATGGTGGCTGCTTCTGCAGAATTGCCACGATGCATGGCGATGAGCAGAGGCAGTGTCGGTTTGCCTTCACTTAGGTCATCACCCAAATTTTTGCCAATTTGGTTAACGTCGCCGCTTAAATCAAGCACGTCGTCTATCAATTGAAACGCGGTTCCAAGGCGCATGCCATATTGGGCCAGTGCGTTTTCGTCTTCCACATTGGCATCGCTAATCACTGCGCCTAAACGAGTGGCGGCCTCGAACAGTTTGGCGGTTTTAAAATGGATGACCTTTAAATACTCTTGCTCAGTCACTTTGGCGTTATGAATATTGAGTAGCTGTAACACTTCGCCTTCGGCGATAATGTTGGTGGTTTCAGATAAAATCTGCATCACGCGCATATTTTGTAGTTTTACCATCATTTGAAACGCGCGCGAATATAAGAAGTCGCCCACCAGTACACTGGCGGCGTTGCCAAATAAATGATTTGCTGTACTATTGCCGCGGCGCATGGCCGATTCATCTACCACATCATCGTGTAACAAAGTGGCAGTGTGAATAAACTCAACAATGGCTGCAAGTTTGTGATGCTGCATTTGAATGTTTCCGAATATGCCGCTAGAAAGCAATACCAGTGCAGGCCGTAGGCGTTTTCCACCACCATTAATAATATGTTCGCCAATGGTGTTAATGAGGGAAACTTCTGAGTGCAGCGATTGCCGAATGACGGTATCGACCGCTTGCATATCCTGCATGATGTGAGATTGAATGTGATTGAGATTCACGTGCTAAGCCATTTCTAAGTTGTTACAATTTTAACACAGCCTGCGCAGGCATAATTGGCAATTTAGCGTTTGCTTTTATCTAACATTTAAGTATAATGCGCGATTCATTTGAACGTGTAGAAACAAGGTTAAAACCATGTACGCAGTAATTAAAACAGGCGGTAAGCAGTATAAAGTAGAAGCTGGTGCAACACTTAAAGTTGAAAAACTGTTGGGTGAGGTAGGTAGCAAAGTGGTAATCGACAAAGTGTTGATGATTGCAGACGGCGATAACACCACCATCGGCGCGCCATTGATTGCGGGCGCAACAGTAAATGCGACAGTTGTTTCGCATGGTCGTGCTGATAAAGTAATGATTTTTAAATTCCGCCGCCGTAAACATTATCGTAAAACACAAGGCCATCGCCAAAGCTTTACTGAAATTCAAATTGGTGAAATTTTAGCTGCTGGTGCATCTGCTGCAAAACCAGCCAAAGCGAAAGCCGCTAAAGCTGCAGAGTAATTAGACTTTAAAGGATTAAATCATGGCACACAAAAAAGCTGGCGGTAGTTCACGTAACGGTCGCGATTCACACTCACAACGTTTAGGCGTTAAAGCATTTGGTGAAACAGTCGTTTCAGCAGGTAGCATTATCGTGCGCCAACGTGGTACAAAAATGCACGCTGGTGACAATGTCGGTATGGGCAAAGACCACACGCTATTTGCAAAAATCGATGGCAAAGTCACCTTTGCAACTAAAGGTGCTTTAAAACGCCACACTGTTAGCATTGTTGCAGTTTAAGGAATTTTAACTGTTACAAAGCCTCATCGTTTGATGGGGCTTTTTTATTTGGTACACTGTTTTATTTGGTATACCTTTACATTAGGTACGCTCTGATTATGAAGTTTATTGATGAAGCAACGATTAAAGTCTACGCTGGCGATGGCGGCAATGGCGTTGCTACGTTTCGTCGCGAAAAATACGAGCCGATGGGTGGGCCTAACGGTGGCGACGGTGGCAAAGGCGGTTCGATCTATGCGATTGCGGATCGCAATATCAATACATTGGTAGATTATCGCTACACACGTACATTCCGTGCCCAGCGCGGAGAGAACGGTCGTGGTGCAGAATGTTACGGCGCAAAAGGTGAAGATACTGTATTAAGAGTACCTGTTGGAACAGTAATTTCTGATAAAGCTACTGAGCGTATGATTATTGACCTGGCTGAGCACGGTCAACAAGTGTTGCTAGCTAAAGGCGGCAATAACGGTTTGGGCAATGTGCACTTTAAATCCAGTATCAACCGTGCACCGCGCCAATGTACCAAAGGTGAACCGGGCGAAGAGTTTGAGCTGTACATGGAGCTTAAGGTGTTGGCCGATGTGGGTTTACTCGGTATGCCAAACGCAGGTAAATCTACTTTCATTCGCAGCGTTTCTGCAGCTAAGCCCAAGGTGGCGGATTATCCGTTTACTACCTTGCACCCTAATTTGGGGGTGGTTCGGGTGGATGCTGAGCGTAGTTTCGTGATTGCCGATGTGCCAGGCTTGATTGAAGGTGCAGCAGAAGGCGCAGGGCTTGGGCACCAGTTCTTACGCCACTTACAACGTACCTCCTTGCTGTTGCATCTGGTGGATATCGCGCCGTTTGACGAAGCCACTGACCCGGTGGCAGAAGCCAAAGCCATTGTGAATGAGCTTAAAAAATACGACGAAGAACTTTACAATAAACCGCGCTGGTTAGTGTTGAACAAAACCGATATGCTGGAAGACCCTACAGTTGTAGTGAAGAAATTTGTAGAAGATTATGGGTATAAAGGCCGTGTATTTGCGATTTCTGCGATTAACGGCTTGGGTTGCAAAGAACTTACCTATGCCATTATGGACCATTTAGATGAAGTGAAAAAAGCGGCATTAGACGATACTAAAAACGAAAATGAGCCAGTCATTACTAACCCAATCTAAGACTTTAATTGTAAAAGTCGGCTCTAGCCTGGTCACCAATAATGGAGAGGGTTTAGACAAGCAGGCAATCGCTGCTTGGGCGACACAAATAAGCGCGCTGGTAAAACAGGGTAAACAAGTTGTGCTGGTTTCCAGTGGCGCAGTGGCCGAAGGGATGCAGCGATTAGGCTGGAAAAAAAGACCTGTAGAAGTTAACGAGCTACAAGCCGCCGCAGCTGTTGGGCAAATGGGCTTGGTACAAATGTATGAAAGCTGTTTTGCACAACATGGTTTGCATACCGCACAGATATTGCTTACTCACGATGATTTGCGTGACCGGAAACGTTATTTAAATGCACGTAGCACACTTAAAACTTTATTGGCTTTAAACGTAATCCCGATTATTAATGAAAATGATACGGTGGTAACCGAAGAAATCCGCTTTGGTGACAACGACACCTTGGCCGCGTTAGTGGCTAATTTAATTGAAGCCGATGCACTGGTCATCCTAACTGACCAGCAGGGGTTATATTCAGCGGATCCACGTAAAAATAAAGACGCAAAATTTATCAATTTTGAAACTGCAGGCAATGTGGCGCTTGAGCAAATGGCAGGCGGTGCCGGCAGCAGTGTTGGCACAGGTGGTATGCTCACCAAAATCTTGGCAGCCAAACGTGCTGCTCGGAGTGGTGCACACACGGTGATTGCTTCGGGTCGAGAAAAAGATGTGCTAATTCGACTAGATAGTGGCGAAGCCATTGGTACGCATTTACAAGCGACGCAGATTAAAACACTGGCCAAGAAGCAATGGCTGGCTGACCATTTACGCCTAGGTGGAAAACTGGTATTGGATGCGGGCGCTGTAAAAGTGCTTACTGTAGATGGCAAAAGTTTGCTGCCAATCGGTGTGACTAGTGTGCAAGGCAGCTTTGACCGTGGCGATGTGGTGGCATGTGTCAATGAGGCGGGTAATGAAGTGGCGCGTGGCATTGTGAACTATAATTCTAACGAAGCTTCCCGTATTATGCGCAAAGCCAGCAGCGAGATTGAGAAAATCTTGGGTTATGTGGAAGAGTCAGAGTTGATTCATCGCGATAATCTAATTGTGATTTAGCATTATTTTGAGCACGGAAACTTTTAATGAAAGCACTTTTCATGTGGGAATATAGGAATGATTAAACCATTGGTTGCGATAGTGATGGGCTCAGACAGCGATTGGCCAGTCATGAAAATTGCGGCACAGATGCTGGCAGATTTTGGTGTGTCTTATGAAGCCAAAGTAGTTTCGGCGCATCGCACACCCGATTTAATGTTTAAATTTGCCGAGAATGCGGCTAAAGAGGGCTACCAAATTATTATCGCAGGTGCGGGTGGTGCAGCGCATTTGCCAGGTATGGTGGCAGCAAAAACCACACTGCCTGTGTTGGGTGTGCCCGTGCCAAGTAAACACTTACAAGGACAAGATTCGCTGCTTTCCATCGTGCAAATGCCTAAGGGAATTCCCGTGGCCACCTTTGCCATCGGTGATGCCGGGGCAGCAAATGCCGGATTATTTGCTATTTCTATTTTGGCTAATCATGATGCTAATTTAGCGAAAAAATTGGCAGAGTTTCGTGCCACACAAGCTGATAAAGTGCACAACATGATATTGAGCGAAAAGCCTTAATTTAGAAAGTCTATATAAGAATGGTAACAAAACAAACAATCACAGCGCCAGCTATGCTGGGCATGTTAGGTGGCGGTCAACTTGGCCGTTTTTTTGTGATTGCTGCGCATGAACTGGGCTATCAAGTCACCGTACTAGATCCTGACAAAAACAGCCCCGCAGGCAAAATAGCCGATGTGCATTTGTGTACCAATTACGACGATGACGCTGCTTTAAAAAAAATGGCTGCGACTTGCCAAGCGGTCACCACTGAGTTTGAAAATGTACCTGCCAACTCGTTAGAGAAGTTAGCACTTACTACTACCGTTCACCCTAATGCAGCTTGTGTGGCTGTTGCACAGCATCGGGTGTTAGAAAAAACCTTTATTAAAGAAGCAGGCTTGCCGGTGGCGCCATTTGCGGTAATCAATACTGCTGCAGACTTGCCCGACGATACTAGCACGCTATATCCAGCGATATTGAAAGTAGCGCGTTTTGGTTACGACGGCAAAGGTCAGGCGCGTGTGAAAAGTCAAGCTGAAGCGCAGCAAGCGTTTGCTGAATTTAAGCAAGAAACCTGCGTGCTAGAGCAGATGTTGCCGCTAGATTTAGAAGTGTCCGTCGTGCTGGCACGCGATGCTGCTGGCAATATAGCAACTTTCCCCACCGCGGAAAATAGCCATCTCAACGGTATCCTCGATATGAGTATTGTGCCAGCGCGTTGCAGTGAGGTACTAAAAGCCAATGCGCAAATGCTGGCGAAAAAACTGGCCGAAAAGTTGGATTACGTTGGTGTGCTGGGTGTGGAATTTTTTGTAGTTAAAAATCAGCTATTGGTGAATGAAATCGCACCGCGTCCGCATAACTCTGGGCACTACACGATAGATGCTTGTGTCACCAATCAGTTTGAGCAGCAAGTACGTGTGATGACAGGCTTACCACTGGGCGATGCCAGCTTGCACAGTGATGCGGTGATGGTGAATATTTTGGGCGATAGCTGGTTCGATACTAAAGGAAATGTATTGGAGCCAGCGTGGAATAAGGCGTTAGCTCACAAGAGTTTAAAGTTGCATTTATACGGTAAACACGAACCCCGCAAAGCGCGCAAAATGGGACACTTTACCGTGATAGATAAAAAGCTGGATGCTGCGTTGAATGCGGCGCTGATTGCGCGAAGTGAGTTAAATATAGGCTGAGCTCAATATAGCCTAAATTAATTTCCAGCTGTGTATCTGTAACGGCCAATAAAAAAGCCCCGCATCTGCGAGGCTTTTTTATATGTTACTAAATTATTCTGCTTTAGCTTTTTTTGCAGCGGCAGGTTTTTTAGCTGCTGCTGCTTTTGGCGCGGCGGCTTTTGCAGTCGTTTTAGCAGGTGCAGTAGCTTTTGCGGCTGGTTTTGCTTTAGGTGCAGCTTTCGTTACTTTAACGCCAGCAGCAGATGCACCTGTCATGGCTTTAATTGCAGCGCTTAGGCGGCTTTTATGACGTGCAGCTTTGTTTTTGTGAATGATTTTTTTATCCGCAATACGGTCAATTACGGTAATATTTTCTTGGTAACTTGCTGCAGCTGCTGCTTTGTCGCCAGATTCAACAGCTTTAATAATTTTTTTAATTGCAGTACGCAAAGTTGAGCGTAACGCGGCGTTGTGTGCGTTTACTTTAACGGATTGACGTGCGCGTTTGCGTGCTTGTGCGGTGTTTGCCATGAGTTTTCTGTCCTAAAGCTTATGTATTGATACTAAGGTGGTTAATACGAAACCGTGCATAATAGTGTTTTTTAACCCGTTTTGCAAGAACTAATCATTAATTCTAGCCGTTAAAAGCTGGAACACTAACCATTAAAAACTAACCCGCATGTTAAAATCTCGCAACTATTTTATTCTAAGTGTGGCATGAACTTACTCCGTGTCCTTGCCAGTGTTGGCAGCATGACTTTTTTATCGCGTATTTTAGGTTTTGTGCGCGATACTTTGATTGCGCGTATGTTTGGCGCAGGCTTAGCCACCGATGCATTTTTTGTGGCGTTTAAAATCCCTAATTTACTGCGACGTGTATCGGCAGAGGGTGCCTTTAGCCAAGCATTCGTGCCAATTCTGGCAGAGTATAAATCACAACGTACACCTGCTGAAACACATGCCCTCATTAGCCATGTGGCGAGTCTAATGGGCGTATTTTTAGTGCTGGTGACCATTGCGGGCATGTTGGCGGCGCCCTTAATCGTTGGCATCACTGCGCCTGGCTTTGCGAAAGATGCGTCTAAATTTGCACTCACTGTTGAGCTGTTGCGCATCACTTTCCCTTATATCGTATTTATTTCGCTGGTGTCATTGGCGGGCGGCGTGCTGAATACCTATAGCAGATTTCAAGTGCCTGCTTTTACGCCGGTTTGGTTGAATGTGTCGTTTATCGTAGCGATGTTATTTGTTGCGCCTTACTTTAACAACGCCATTCAAGTATTGGCGTGGGCGGTGTTTGTGGGTGGTCTGCTGCAATTGCTATTTCAATGGCCGTATCTGCATAAATTAGGCCTAGTGCCACGTTACGAATTGAACTGGAAAGATGAAGGCGTGCGCCGCATTTTAAAATTGATGGGGCCGGCCATTTTTGGCGTATCTGTGGCACAGATTTCTATTGTGCTTAACAATATCTTTGCCAGTTTTTTGCAGACGGGTAGCGTGTCCTGGCTGTATTATGCCGACAGGCTGATGGAGTTTCCCACGGGCGTCCTTGGCGTAGCGCTGGGGACTATTCTGTTACCCAGTTTATCCAAAGCGTTTGTGAATAAAACGGAGGCAGAATATAGCCAATTGCTGGATTGGGGCTTAAGGCTTACATTTTTGCTGGCAGCGCCAGCCGCAGTGGCTTTGGCGGTATTGTCAAAACCATTGGTTGCCAGCCTGTTTCATTATGGTAAATTTAGTGCAAACGACGTGACGATGACAGAGCGTGCGGTGATTGCTTACAGTCTTGGCTTGATTGGCTTGATTTTAGTGAAAGTGCTCGCCCCTGGTTTTTATGCGCGGCAAAATGTTAAAACGCCCGTAAAAATCGCCATTTTTACCTTAGTTATTACGCAGTTGCTCAATATCTTGTTTGTGTTTGTGCTGGGCTTACAACATGCAGGTCTTGCGCTATCTATTGGCTTGGGTGCGTGCATCAACGCAGGGTTACTCTATTATCATTTGCGCCGCGATGGCATTTACCATCTACAAACCGGTTGGTTTAAGTTTTTTAGCAAAATGACGGCAGCTTTAATAGCGATGGCAGGCGCTTTGTATTGGTTGGCCCTGTGGGCGGGCGATTGGTTGCAGATGGCTACGATACTTAAGCTGTCATGGCTAGCGGTGTTAGTGGTGGCAGGTGCTGTGGTGTATTTTGCGGTGCTATTGCTGTTAGGGTTTAGGCCACGCGATTTTAGTAAGCGCGTCATTCATTAAGATGAACGCTATGCAGGTTTTTCGCCATTTACCAACGCAACCTTGCGAGCCACTTTCGCTGGCAATCGGAAATTTTGATGGCATGCACCTAGGTCACCAAGCACTGTTGCAAGCCAATATCCATGCGGCTAACAGGCTGGGTAAAACACCAGCTGTATTAACATTTGAGCCACACCCACGCGAGTTTTTTACCCCGCACAATGCACCCGCGCGGCTCACCACGTTGCGCGAAAAGTTGGAGCTGCTTGAAGTAACCGGTATTAAAAAAGTATTTATCTGCGCCTTTAATAAACGCTTTGCTGCCATTGGTGCAGATGAATTTTTGAATATTCTGCGCGAACGCCTCAATGCAAACACGGTATTAGTGGGCAATGATTTTAAATTTGGCGCTAAGCGCTTAGGTGATATCAATAGCTTTAAGACGGCGGGCTTTGATTTAATCGCACTCCCACAGGTAGATTTAAATGGCAGTCGTGTTTCCAGTACTCGTGTGCGTAATGCGTTGGCAGCGGGCGATTTAGCTGAAGCCACGCAATTGCTAGGCCGCCATTACAGTATTAGTGGCAAAGTGGTGCATGGCGCTAAAAGAGGACGTGAGCTGGGTTTCCCTACCGCCAATATCCATATGCGGCACGAGCGGCCTGCGCTTACAGGGGTTTATGCGGTAAAATTACAAGGTTTGAACGCGATTGCTAATTTAGGCGTAAGACCTACTATTGCCGGCGTGCCTAAATTATTGCTGGAAACCCATGTGTTTGATTTTAATGGTGATTTATACGACCAGCATGTGCATGTAGAATTTTTGCATAAAATCCGCGAAGAGCAAAAGTTTGAGAGTTTAGACGCATTAAAAGCGCAAATTGCACAAGATATTGGCATTGCAAGAGAATATTTTAATAAACAAGTTATTAAGACTTAAGAAATAAATCATGACCGAAGATGTAAATAAAGATCAGAATAAATACAAAATCAACCAGCCCGAAACACCATTTCCCATGCGTGGCGATTTGGCTAAGCGTGAACCTGCCTGGTTAAAGCAATGGCAAGATAAAAAGCTTTACGAGCGCATCCGCAAGGCGCGCAAAGGTGCGAAAAAATTCATTCTGCACGATGGCCCACCTTACGCCAATGGCGATATTCATATTGGTCATGCGGTCAATAAAATCCTCAAAGACATCATCATAAAATCCAAAACCATGAGTGGTTTTGATGCGCCTTATGTGCCAGGTTGGGATTGCCATGGTTTGCCGATTGAGCTGGTGGTTGAGAAAAACCACGGCAAAAATATCGATCCTGCCAAATTTCGTGAGCTTTGTCGTGCTTATGCCGCTGAACAAGTAGAAAAACAGAAAAAAGACTTTATCCGCTTAGGTGTATTAGGCGATTGGGATAATCCGTATTTGACCATGGATTTTAAAACCGAGGCCGATATCATGCGGGCTTTGGGCGAGATTCAAAAAAATGGTTATCTCTACCAAGGTAGCAAGCCTGTGCATTGGTGCGTGGATTGCGGCAGCGCGTTGGCAGAAGCCGAAGTGGAGTACGAAGATGTGAACTCGCCAGCGATTGATGTGGGTTTTAAAGTTATCGACAACACTGCCTTAGCTAAAGCGTTTGGCGTGGAAATTAACATTGATACGTATGCGGTGATTTGGACAACGACGCCTTGGACATTGCCTGCTAACCAAGCGGTGAGTGTGCATCCAGAGATGGATTATGATCTAATTCAAACAAGCAAAGGCTTGTTAATTCTTGCGCATGAATTAGCCGAAACAACACTAAAACGCTATGGGCTAGAAAATACTAAAGTGCTTGGCACATATAAGGGTATTGCGTTAAAAGGGTTGTCACTACAGCATCCCTTCGACAACCGCCAAGTGCCTGTTATCACAGGTGAGCATGTGACTACCGAGGCGGGTACTGGCTTAGTGCATACCGCGGCCGCGCATGGTAACGAAGACTGGCTGGTGATGAAGGCGAATTTCCCTAACGAGAAACCACGCATTTTAATGGGCGGTGATGGCAAGTTTTTTAATAGTGAATTAGTCGAGCTGGAAGGTATTCGCGGCTTAAGTCGTCAAGAAGCGAACAAGGTGATTTTAACTGCGATGCAGGCAAACGGTACTTTATTAGCCAGCGCACGCTTAAATCATAGTTTCCCACATTGCTGGCGTCATAAAACACCATTGATGCAATTAGCGACACACCAATGGTTTATTGGGATGAATGCACAAGATGTCAATGGCACAGGCTTACGGGAGTATGCTAACAAAGCAGTGGATGCAACCGAGTTTTTCCCTGCTTGGGGTCGCGCCCGTTTAGAGGCAATGATCAAAAATCGCCCTGATTGGTGTGTATCGCGTCAGCGCAATTGGGGCGTGCCGATGCCATTTTTTGTGCATAAAGAAACGGGTGAGCCACATCCGCAGACCGCAGAATTGCTAGAAGCAGCCTGCTTATTGGTTGAAAAAGCAGGTGTAGAAGCTTGGTTTAGCCTGGATGAAACTGCATTCCTAAATGCCAATACCAGTGCGGCTTCTAAGTCAATTAATGCTGAGTATAAAAAGGTGACTTATACCTTAGATGTTTGGTTTGACTCAGGCGCAACACATGCCGCAGTGTTAAAGCGTCGCCCAGAATTGCAATTCCCTGCTGATTTGTATTTAGAAGGTTCCGACCAGCACCGTGGTTGGTTTCAATCCAGTTTGCTTACTGGTTGTGCGATTGATGGCAGAGCGCCTTACAACGCGTTGTTAACCCATGGTTTTGTGGTGGACGGCAGCGGCCACAAAATGAGTAAATCTAAGGGCAATGTGGTGGCGCCGCAAAAGGTGATGGACACTTACGGCGCAGATATTTTGCGCTTGTGGGCAGCCAGCACAGATTACTCTGGCGAACTGACAATTAGCGACGAAATTTTAAAACGCGTGGCCGATAGCTACCGAAAAATTCGCAATACCTGCAAATTTTTGCTAGCAAATATTGCAGATTTTGATGCAAGTAAAGATTTACTGCCAGTTGAGCAATGGCTGGAAATCGACCGTTACGCGCTGCACTTAACGCACAAATTGCAAACTGAAGTGTTGGCGGATTACGAGCGTTATGAGTTCCACTTGGCAGTGCAAAAACTGGTGAGTTTCTGCTCAGATGATTTGGGCGCTTTTTACCTCGATATTCTTAAAGACAGGTTGTATACCAGTGGTGAAAACTCGCCCGCTCGTCGTGCCGCACAGAGTGCGCTGCACCATATTACACATACTTTTATGCGCTTAATTGCACCTATTTTAAGCTTTACCTCCGATGAGATTTGGCAGGTCTTGGATTGCGATAAGAACCAGAGTGTTTTTGAGGATATTTGGTATAGTATCCCCGCACACGACCTGCAAGCCAATAGAGTAGAGGCTTGGGAGGCTGTCGTTTCGAGTCGTGGAGATGCAGCTAAGCAAATTGAGGTGTTACGCAGTACTGGCCAGGTGGGCTCATCGCTACAAGCTGAGCTAGAATTCTATGTAGACGGTGACGCTTTTTCTGCGATGGAAAGTTTGGGTGATGACTTGCGATTTGTCACTATCACCTCCAGTGCAAAAGTCTATAAAGCGGCCAGTAATGCAGAGCAAAAAATTGTGGTTTCCTCCAGCAAATATACTAAATGCGAGCGCTGCTGGCATTACCGCGCAGATGTTGGTTCGTATGCAGACCACCCGACTATTTGCGGACGTTGCGTGAGCAATCTGTTTGGCGCGGGTGAAGTGAGAACATATGCTTAAAAATCGCTATGGTTGGTTTGGTATCAGCGCCATCATTGTTGCGTTAGACCTTTACACGAAGCATCTCGTGCAGCAAGCTTTTGAGCACGGCGAGCGTCTAACTATGACCTCTTTTTTTGAATTGGTGCGTTTTCATAATGAAGGAGCAGCGTTTAGCTTTCTAGCCGATGCTGGTGGTTGGCAGAAGTGGTTTTTTACGGCAGTCTCAATCATCGCCATCGTGGTGATTACTTATTTAATCAATAAACATCGCACGCAAAAACTTTTTTGCTGGGGGCTGGCATTAGTGCTAGCCGGCGCCATTGGCAATTTGTATGACAGAGTGACTTTGGGTTACGTGGTAGATTTTCTTTACTTTCATATAGACGATTTGTACTGGCCCGCGTTTAATGTGGCCGATAGTGCGATTTGCGTAGGCGTTGTACTTTTATTATGGGATAGCTTCAAACAGCCTGCAAAATAATGTTGGAACTAGAATTTTCTTTCACAGAAAAATGCTGGTTATGGCAGGGCAAGGCCACATGGTATTTTATTACGGTGCCTAAAATCCATTCAGAAGAAATTAAATTCTTTACTGAAAATCACTTTGGTAAAAGGCGCGGTTGGGGCGCGGTACGAGTAACCGCACGCATAGGGGGTAGTGAGTGGCAGACCTCTATATTTCCTTCAAGCAGCCTTAACGCTTATATGTTGCCGCTGAAGCAAGAGATCAGGAAAAAAGAAAAAATTGTGTTGGATGCAGTCGTCAGCGTCCAATTAAGCATTCGAGTATAGGTCGACCACAAGACTTTTTATTTTTTTGGTAAAAACTTTCTTACCACTTCAAACACTACCACACAGACTGCCCCGATAATCAACCCTACTATTGCGTCAATTAACATTGGTGAGATAACGGCGGCTATTCCTCCGATGGTAGGGGTTTTATGCAATATTTCGGTGATATGTTCAGAAAAATGGTGAATGGCTGGAATACCATGCCCAATAATGCTGCCGCCTACTAAAAACATAGCAGCGGTGCCAGCTATACTTAAAAAGCGCATTAATTTAGGCGCAAATGCCAATATGCCAGCGCCAATTTTACGCAGTAATTGCTTATATAAATTTTGCCCTTTTTTGAGGATGAGATGCAAGCCCAAGTCATCTAACTTAACGATGCCTGCCACCAAGCCGTAAACGCCAACGGTCATAATCATCGCGATGGCAGATACTACTGCTACCTGTTTGCTAAAAACTTCAGTGGCTACCGTACCCAGTGCGATGACAATAATTTCGGCCGACAGGATGAAGTCAGTTCTAATCGCGCCTTTGATTTTATCTTTTTCCAGCGCCACCATATCAATTTTAGGATCGGCAACGGCTTGTGCGATGGCCTGGTTATGAGAGTCATCCTCTTGCTTGTGAAAAAATTTATGTGCGATTTTTTCAAAACCTTCAAAACACAAGAACGCACCGCCAATCATCAGCAAGGGGGTGATTAACCACGGGATAAAATAGCTAATGGCTAATGCGGAGGGCACTAAAATGAGCTTGTTGATAAACGAGCCTTTTGCCACTGCCCATACTACGGGCAGTTCGCGTGATGCATCCACGCCTGACACTTGTTGTGCGTTTAAAGCTAAATCGTCGCCCAGCACACCTGCGGTTTTTTTTGCCGCCACCTTGGTCATCACCGAAACATCGTCCAACATCGTAGTGATGTCGTCCAACAACATGAGTAAACTGCCACTTGCCATATATAGCCTTATAAGATTTAAGTATTTTGCATTCTAACCAATAATGTTAAGATAATTGGATGTTGTCGCAAAAATTATTTCGCTGGGTAAATAAAGTCGCATTGTTTGCGATTGTATTTGCGTCGCTTGCGCCCAGCATTTCGCATGCACTGGCGGCTGCAAACAATACCAGCTTTGCTCAAGAGGTTTGTACGACAAATGGCACCAAGATTACCATTCAGGTGTTGACTACCAAAGGCAAACAATTAGCCACTGAGTTAACTGCGCAATCGACCGAAAATAAAACACCTACCAGCATTCAGCACCATTTGCAGCATTGCCCATTTTGCGCAAATTCTGGCGCTGATGTAGCGATTCAAGCACCACATGCACCTATTATTGCGATTTTAGCCGCGCAGGCGCAGAGCATTGCCGCAAACTCTCAAGCAGTTTTACCGCGTTTTTCAGCACTTCCACCGCCTGCACAGGCACCGCCTCGTTTCATCTAAACCAACCTTAGTTGGGCTTTGTACAAAGCCTTGTTGATTTTATTTGGAGCAGTAGCATGAAAAAATTCGTATTTTGCGCCATCAGCGCATTATTTGGTTTTAACCACTTGGCCTTGGCCAACCATAAAGAAAATATCGAACTTGAAGAAATTAATGTAAGTGCGCCGACGCTGGATAGCCGCATTATTAATCACCCGGCAGCGGTAGAAACTTATAACAAGCAGCAGATTCAAGATACAGTGAATGCCACCACATCACAGCAAACCCTGAAATATCTCCCGAGCTTTCAGGTGCGTGAGCGTTATATAGGTGACCGTAACGGTCCAATCGCTACGCGCACCACAGGTACACTGTCATCTGCGCAAACCTTGCTGTATGCAGATGACATTTTACTGTCTAATCTACTTGGAAGTTCATTCGGCTTTGCGCCACGTTGGGGCATGGTTTCGCCAGAAGAAGTCGAAAGTGTCAGCATCTTGTATGGTCCATTTTCGGCACTTTATGCAGGTAACTCTTTAGGTGGTGTGATCAGTTTAAATACACGCATGCCAACGAAATTTGAGGCACATGCGACCGCGCAAGCGTTTGCGCAAAACTTTGAGTTGTATGGCACTGATGAAACCTTTAAGGGCAATCACGAGACGTTTTCAGTAGGCAATAAAATCAACGATTTGAGTTTTTTTGCCAGTGTTGACCGCTTAGAGTCTAAAAGTCAGCCTATGCAGTTTGCTAACACTACTGCACTAGGCACCGCTGTGGGAGCTAGAACCACAGTGACGGGCGCATACTTGGATAAAGATCCTTCAGGCAATAATCGCGTGATTTTTGGTGCAACTGGCATTGATAAAAGTGAACAAGTTAACGCAAAAATCAAGCTTGCCTATGATGTTACCCCTACACTTCAGGCCGCTTATACCTTGGGCGTGTGGGATTTAGATAGCCGATTGGATGTAGATAGTTATATCAAAGATGCTGCAGGTAACTCTATTTACAATGGTCGCGTGACATTTAATGGCCAAAACTATGATGTCAGTGGGTTTAATAACCCAGCAGAGGTAGAATCGTTTCATGTGATGCAAGCACTGGATGTAAAAAGCAACACTAACGGTTTTTTTGACTGGCAAGTGACCTTGTCTGATTACGATTACCAGAAAGATAAAAACAATGCTTCAACAGTATCCGCAACTGGCAGCACAGCCACTGGCAATCCATATACCAACCGGGCAGGTCGCATCACAGATTTGGCTGGCACAGGCTGGACAGCATTAGAAGCACGAGGCACCTTGCGCCCTAAAGACCACACACTTGAAGTTGGTTATCACGTGGATGATTACAACTTGAATAGCGATACCCATAACACTGCAGATTGGTCCCGCGACAGCAAGGGCGTTTTGTCTGCCACATCGCGCGGGCAAACCCGCACGCATGCTATTTATGCGCAAGATAAATGGCAGATGAGCCCGGAGTGGGCGCTAACATTAGGTGGTCGCACCGAATACTGGGAAGCAAGCGATGGCCGCAACCAGACAACACTAGGTGGGTTGCTGCGGACAGCCAATTACGAGACGCAATCAGAAACTAAATTCTCACCTAAATTATCACTTAGTTTTGAGCCAAATGTTGATACAAACAATGCTTGGGGTTTCAGGGCTTCACTGGGGCAGGCGTTCAGGTTTCCAACGGTGGGTGAGTTGTTTCAACAACAAACACAAGGCACAACTGTAGTGGAGAACAACCCTAATCTGAAAGAAGAAGAAGTGATCTCTGGCGAATTGACGGCTGAGCGCAGGTTTGAAAATGGCTTGATTCGCGCTAGCTTGTTCCACGAGACCAAACTTGATGCGCTGATTAGTCAAACCGTGGGTAACGGCAACGCTATACCATTTGGCACTGGTACTTGTGCTGCGACGACCTGTTCATTTATTCAAAATATTGATCATGTGCGCACCAACGGCATTGAGCTATCGACCATTTGGGAAGATGTGGGCATACACGGTCTGGATATTTTAGCTAATGCTACGTTTACCGATGCAGAAATTTTGCGTAACGACATTAATCCCACTACCCATGGCAAAAAACCGTTACGCATTCCTAAACAGCACTACAAGCTTGCGGCTACTTATCATCATGGCAACAACTTAACTTATTCATTAGCTGCGCGTTATAGTGGCAGGCAGTACAACACCTTAGACAATACTGACAGCAACCCTGATACTTTTGGTGGCACCAGTAAATATTTCTTTGTGGATGTAAAAGCCAACTACAAATTTGCAGATAGGTTCACGGCAAGCATTGGAATAGACAACCTGAACAATTACAAGGCATACACGTTCCATCCATATCCACAGCGTACAGGCTATGTACAGTTAAAATTTGATTACTAGAGAGTAAATATGCGTTATTTTTTATTGATATTGAGTTTGTTAATTTGCTTTAATGTGCATGCCCATGAGGCACACACACAGCAAACAGCCAGCCATTTAGCGGTTTCAGTCACCACAGATGAGGCAGGCAAGCTGTGGCGTGCCAGTGTGCACGATGGGTTTGTAAAGTTAGATAGCAGTTCTGACTTAGGTAAAACCTTTAGCAAGCCAGTAAAAGTGAACCAAACCGCCATGAAAATCGGTGCAGAGGGTGAAGCGCGGCCAAAAATCGCTGTGCTAGAAGGCAATATCTACCTGACTTGGACACAAGCTTTAAAAACACCATATGCCGGTTACATCTGGTTTGCAAGGTCGACTAATGATGGAAAAAGCTTTGAGAAACCTTATATTGTCCACACCGACCGTGCGGAGATTACACACCGCTTCGACGCCTTGAATGTGTCGCCGAATGGCGATATCACAATAACTTGGGTAGACAAACGCGATTTGTTGGCAGCTAAAGCTGCAAGGAAAAAATACGACGGTGCGGCCATATATTATGCCATTTCCCATGACAAGGGCGTTAGCTTCAAACCTGAACAGAAATTAGCTGATAGTAGTTGTGAGTGTTGCCGTATCGTCACGAGCAATAAGCCAGACGGCACAGTAGTCGCGCTGTGGCGGCATGTGTTTGAAGGCAGCGAGCGTGATCATAATATTGCAGAGATACCAAAAACAGGAACAAAGCCGGAACCGCATAGGGCTACCTTTGGGCGTTGGGTGATTGATGGCTGTCCACACCATGGCGCAGCCCTTGCAAGCGGTGGCGAAGGAAAAGATTGGTGGGGCTATCACATGGCCTATTTTGATGGCAATGATAGAAAACCAGGTTTGTATTACAGCCGTATGGATGGTGTGGCATGGGTAGCATCACCGGCTAAAAAGTTTGGCGATAACAGTAAGCAAGCAGGGCACCCAGCTATTCTAAGCATTGGTGAGCAAGTGTGGCTAGTATGGCGCGAGATCAAAGATGGCAAAACTAGTATTTTGGGCATGAATTCAGAGGATGGCGGTAGAAACTGGAATGATGCCAAAACGCTTGCTGAAACTCATCAGAAAGCGGATTATCCATTTTTATTGCAGCACAAGAACATCGTCCATTTAGTGTGGAATACACAAGCCAATGGCCTGCAGCTGCTTGCATTAACTAAGTAAACTTTAAGCGGCCTATGCGCTAGCCCTTATTGAAAGTTTCTATTTTTGCCCCATAGTGTCTATATGATATTTAAGGAGGGGCAACATGCGTTTTGATAAACTTACCACCAAATTTCAACAAGCGATAAATGATGCGCAAAGCCTGGCGCTGGGCGCGGATAACACCGCCATTGAGCCGCAACATTTATTGTTAGCGTTACTCAATCAGGAAGATGGTGGCACCGCGTCGCTGTTGCTAAAAGCGGGTGTTCAACTCAACGCGCTTAAGGCTGGCTTAAGCGCGGCGATTGCTAATTTACCGAAATCTTCAGAAATGAGTGGTGAGGTTGCGATATCTCGCGACTTGAATAACCTGCTCAATATCACCGATAAGCTCGCCCAAAAGCGTAATGATGCTTATATCGCTAGCGAAATGTTTTTGCTGGCGCTGATGGAAGACAAAGGCGAAACGGGTAAATTGCTCAAGCAAAACGGGCTGACAAAAAATGCTCTGGAGGCCAGTATCAATGCGGTGCGTGGCAATTCTTCCGTGAATGACCAAGAGGGTGAGAGCAACCGCGAAGCCCTTAAAAAATACACGCTGGATTTAACCGAAAGAGCCAGTGCTGGTAAGCTCGACCCTGTGATTGGTCGCGATGATGAAATTAGACGCGTGATTCAAATTTTAGGTCGTCGCACCAAAAATAACCCCGTATTGATTGGTGAGCCGGGTGTGGGTAAAACTGCGATTGTGGAAGGCTTGGCGCAGCGCATTGTGAATGGTGAGGTGCCAGAAAGCTTAAAGGATAAAAAAGTACTCAGCTTGGATATGGCTGCTTTGCTGGCAGGGGCCAAGTATCGAGGTGATTTTGAAGAGCGCTTAAAAAGTGTGTTGAAAGAACTGGCGCAAGATGAAGGCCAGACCATCGTGTTTATAGATGAAATTCACACCATGGTGGGTGCAGGCAAAACAGAGGGCGCTATGGACGCAGGCAATATGCTCAAGCCTGCTTTGGCGCGTGGCGAGTTGCATTGCGTTGGCGCGACGACATTGGATGAGTACCGCAAATATATTGAAAAAGATGCTGCATTAGAGCGTCGTTTTCAAAAAGTATTGGTAGATGAACCTACCGTTGAAGCGACGATTGCAATCTTAAGAGGCCTGCAAGAAAGGTACGAGTTACACCATGGTGTAGAGATTACCGACCCAGCCATTGTGGCTGCGGCTGAACTCAGCCATCGTTATATCACAGATCGGTTTTTGCCGGATAAAGCCATTGATCTGATTGATGAAGCGGCTTCGCGCATCAAAATGGAAATTGATAGCAAACCCGAAAGTTTGGATAAGCTTGAACGCAGAACCATTCAACTAAAAATTGAACGCGAAGCAGTGCGTCGTGAAAAAGATGAGGCTAGTAAAAAACGCTTTGCGTTGATTGAAGAAGAAATTGCCAAGCTAGAGAAAGAGTACGCCGATTTAGAAGAAATTTGGAAAGCTGAAAAAGCCCAAGTGCAAGGCAGTGCGCACATTAAAGAGGCCATTGAAAAGATTAAATTTGAGATGGAAGAAGCTACCCGTAAAGGCGAATGGCAGAAAGTGTCGGAGCTGCAATATGGCAAATTGCCTGCGCTAGAGGCGCAGCTAAAACAAGCTTCTAGTGTCGAAGAGAATAGCACTAAAACCAAGCACAAAATGCTACGTACCGAAGTGGGTGCAGATGAAATCGCCGAGGTAGTCAGTCGTGCTACAGGCATCCCTGTCAGCAAGATGATGACGGGTGAGCGTGCAAAATTATTAAGCATGGAAGCCAAATTGCATGAACGCGTCGTTGGTCAAGATGAAGCGGTGCGGCTGGTTTCGGATGCAATTCGTAGGTCACGCAGCGGCTTAAGTGACCCGAATAAACCGTATGGCAGCTTTTTGTTCTTGGGCCCGACTGGTGTTGGTAAAACTGAGCTTTGTAAGGCCTTAGCTGGCTTTATGTTTGATTCAGAGGATCATTTAATCCGCATCGACATGAGCGAATACATGGAGAAACATTCCGTATCGCGCATGATAGGTGCGCCGCCAGGTTATGTGGGATATGAAGAAGGTGGTGCGCTGACTGAAGCGGTGCGTCGCAAGCCTTACTCTGTCATTTTGCTGGACGAAATAGAAAAAGCGCACCCCGATGTGTTTAACGTATTGTTGCAGGTGTTGGACGATGGCCGTTTAACGGATGGCCAAGGCCGTACTGTCGATTTTAAGAATACGGTGATTATTATGACCAGTAACTTAGGCAGCCAGATGATACAAAGCATGGCCGACCAAGATTACCAGGTAGTGAAATTGGCGGTGATGGGCGAGGTGAAAACACACTTCAGGCCAGAATTCGTCAACCGTATCGATGAGGTGGTCGTTTTCCATAGTTTAGATGCAGAAAACGTGAAATTGATTGCAGGTATTCAGTTGCAGTTACTTACTCAACGTTTACGTGCCATGGAGATTGATGTGACGATCAGTGATGCAGCCCTGAATGAAATCGCCAATGCTGGCTTTGATGCCGTTTATGGCGCAAGGCCGCTCAAACGGGCCATTCAGAGCGAAATTGAAAACCCGCTGGCGCGTGAAATTCTGGCAGGGAATTTTATGGCAAAAGATACAGTCATAATTGATTACAAGGTAGGCAAAATGACCTTTAACAAGGCATTTAAATAGAAAGACTTAAATACCAAGCTAATGCATACCAAAATAAATTCTCGCGTGCTTAGCTTGGTTGTAGGTTTAAGCCTTGCCTTAAGTTTGTTATTGGTTAGCCAGCCCGGTTTTGCCTATACACAAACCGAGCTGGAAATTTTTGATAATGAACCGCCGGTAATTAAAGATTTGTTGGAGCGTGCAAGTGTATTGGTAGCAGATGAACATAGCCAAGACGCAACTTGGAAAGCCGCTAATCTGTATTGTGAGGCAGCGCGTTACGGCAGTGCAGAGGGTTTGTATCGGTTAGGTATGTTGTATGCATTTGGGCGCGGCGTGCCCGCCAACCGTGACTATGCCGCCAATTTGTTTGGTATAGCAGCCACGCATGGCCATTTTGAAGCGCAAAAAATGTTAGAAACGATTGAGATTAAAACCAATGACACCCCGCTATGTGTATTGGAGGCAGTTGCGCCAGAGCGGGCGCCAGTAAATGAATATGGTGATTCGCAAGCGATAGAGGATTACGTGGCCAGGTTACCGAAAAACAAACGCTGGGTGCTTGATTTGGTAGAAACTATTTCCAGTTGGTATAAAGTGGATCCAAGATTGGTCCTGTCGATTATTACTGCTGAATCTAATTTTAAGACTAACGCAAAATCTAATGCTGATGCGCATGGTTTGATGCAGTTGATTCCGGCCACAGCAGAACGTTTTAATGTTAAAAATGCCTACAATGCTAGCCAAAACATTAAAGGCGGTGTGGCCTATTTGCGCTGGTTGCTGTCTTATTTTCGTGGTGATGTGACATTGACTATAGCAGCCTACAATGCGGGTGAGGGCGCGGTAGATAAATATAAAGGCGTGCCACCATACAAAGAAACACGTGGCTATGTTAAAAAAGTGATGGGACTATACCAAACGACACGGCACGATTTTGATGCCAGTATCACAGGCGCATCACCTGCCTTAAAGAAAGTGAGTGCAAAATGAAACGTTTATTATTTTTAATGTTAAGCCTGTTGTTAGTTTCTGGTTGTGCCAGCACTGGCAGTAAGCCGAGCCAAGTAGAGCGTATTACACCTGAAGAATTGGCAAAACTGATTCCTCCACCAGTGGCTACGGTTAGTTTGGATGAAATTGTTGCAGATAGCAAAGTCGGCAAAAGTGCGGATGATATTATTGCCAAAATTAAAAACAGCAATTCACGTTACGAGTTAAGTTCGACACAAGTGCTTGATTTAAATAAGCAGGGCGTGGATGCGAAGGTGCTGGATTACATCCAGCAAAGTAACGAGCTGGCTAAGCAAAACGCCATTGCAGAAGAAATGAATAAGCGCGAGCAAGAAAAGGCGGCGGCGGAAAAACAATTGCAACGCGAGCGCGCCTTGAATAACCGCTATTACGATCCCTATTGGGGCCCATATTTTGGTGGATATTATGGACGTGGTTTTTATGGGCATGGTCACCACTGGCACGGCAGCCGCTTTGGCTGGGGTTTAGGCTACGGCCACCGATGGGGCTGGTAACTCATCACTAGAGCGTGTATCTATTTCATATTATTTTTATCATGGCTATCACTGTCTAGGCAAGCAGACTAACCTACTAAAATCTAGTTGTGGATTTACCTGATAGGTCGCCATTTGCAACCTTCTTGCGTGAAAATAAGCAACGAATAAGTTATGCTAATATATCCCAGTTATTCATCGCAAGGCATTTAAAAATGCGTCAATTTACCCAACAGATCAACTTAAAGGCGCAAGGCCGCAAGCTCTACGATATCACCCCGCAAGTGCTTGATTGGGTGAAGGCACTGAAACTAGAAACTGGCTTGCTGACTTTGTATATTCAGCATACCTCCGCCAGCTTGTTGATTAATGAAAATTACGATGCTGATGTACTGGTGGATATGGAGGCATTTTTCAACCGCCTGGTGCCAGATGGCGACAGCTTGTTTATTCATACAGTCGAGGGTAATGATGATATGCCAGCGCATGTGCGCACCGCGCTAACGCAGACAAATTTATCAATACCAATCCAACAGGGAAAAGTCGCACTGGGGCAATGGCAAGGTATTTTCTTATTTGAGCACCGGCATGCGGACATGATGCGGCGCGTGTTATTACATGCCATTGGTGAATAAATGTAGTGAGCAATTGAATGTCAATTGAAGGCCGCCCCTTAACGGTGCAAGAGCGCACTATCTTTAAGCCATATTTTGCAAATGTAGTGCTGGAACATGCGCGGATTATTGATGGTATGGTACCGTTTTGGCTGAGGCCCAATATGTGTGCGGTGGTGCTGGGTAAGCATATATATATCAGGCAGGGCGTGTATGTGCCAAACACCAAGACTGGAGTTGAGTTGCTTGGGCACGAACTCACGCATGTTTCACAGTTTCTGCACGGGATGACGGTGTGGCGCTATATTTGGTCATGCCGACATGGCTATCGCAATAGTACCTATGAGTTAGAGGCCTATGCCAAGGGTCGGTTAATTGCTCGTCATTACCAATAAGGCACAACAATAAGTCAATTGGGTTAAATGATAAAAAAATAGGATTTTTTGAACTTTAAATGTACAAATTTGCCAAAAAATTGTGTATATTGGCTTGTTTTTTGCATTAATCGTTTGGGCGGCTTGAGTTTGTTCAGTAAAAGTGTCTAAACTGTATTAAGTGGTCAAATTTATAAATTAACTTACGGGAGTTCCTATGAAATCATCAGCATTATTAGCAACATTGTTAGCCGCATTATTCTTAACAGCTTGTGGTGAAAAAGCAGCTGAGGCACCAGCAGAAGAAGCACCAGCAGCAGAAGTTGCGCCAGCGGCTGAAGCACCAGCAGCAGAAGCTGCGCCAGCTGAAACGGGTGGCGGTTATGAGCCGACTGCTGAAGAGCGTGTACCAGGCGAAACTCGCCCAGTAGACGCGGCACCAGCGGCTGCAGCACCAGCAGAAGCAACACCACAAGATGCAGCACAAGCAGAGGCAGCGCAAGCTGATGAAGCACCTGCTAATTAATTCCTAGCTGAAATAAAAAAGCACCCGATTCGGGTGCTTTTTTTACGGCTTACTTGCATGCATTTCCAAGCAGTTAGTATTTAATTCAGCGCACACTCCAGCTCATCGGGTCAAATGGCAGGCTGTTGCGGCGCAACTCATAATAGACGCCATTACTCTCGTTGCCCCCACTATTACCAACAGATGCAATCGCATCACCAGCTGTCACTTCTTCCCCTACGGATTTCAATACCGCTTGGTTATTGCCATACAAGCTCATATAGCCGCTACCATGATCGACAATAATCAAATTGCCAAAGCCGCGCATCCAATCGGCAAACACCACGCGCCCACTGGCAACTGTTTTGACATCAGCGCCTTCAGCAGCCCTGATAAACAAACCTTTCCAGGAGATGCCCGTATCGTCACGCTTTGCCCCAAACCGGTTGGCTAACTCACCGCGTGCGGGCAAACGCAGCTTGCCTTTTAATGCGGAAAAATTAATGCCCGCATAATCATTGCTAGGCGTTTCTTCATTATTCACAATCACCTCTGGCTTATCGTCACTTTTACTCGGACTTGGCTTATTTGTTTTTGTTTTGGTTTTTTTGATTTTCTTAGGAATGATCTTTGCCAAGCGTTTAACTAGATTAGACAAGTTTTTTTCATCCCGAGTCAGTTTTTTAATTTCACCACGCTGCGCTGATATTTGTTTTGATAGGGTTTTAACAACCTTATATTTTTCTAATTTTTGAGCTTCTAATGTTTTCTTCTCTCGCTCTTGCTTGGCTTTTAGTTCCGCTACCTGTCTCAGGGCTTCGGCTGTTTGGTTGTTAAGTGCTTTTACTTTTTCTAAGCTGCCTTGCATTTCGTCAATCACTTTGGCATGCTCTTTAGCAATATAGCTAAAATATTTCACATCACGGGCAATTTCACTCGGATTTTTATTTTGTAAAATGAGCCGCGTATAGCCTTGATCGCCGTGCATGTATTGCAAGCGCAGTAAGCTGCTCAAGTGTTTTTGCTGCTGGCTTAGCTTTTCATTCAAAGTAAGTGATTGTTTTTTCAGCGTGCTCAACGTATTTTTATTTTTATTTTGCTTTTGATTAATCTCGCGCAGTTTTTTGTTGGCGCTACTAATCGCAGTTTCAGAGTCTTTTAAAGCATCTGCAGCATCTTTATGTGCAGCCTGGTTGCTATCCAGCTCTTTTTTTAGGGCGTTTATTTTTTCATGCAAATCGCTCAAATCTTCTTTTGCAGCATCAATTTTTTTAGCGGCGATGCTGCTTGTGCTAGCTACGCACAAGCAAAAAATAAACAACCATTTAAGCATTAGAAATTTACGAGACAAAAGTAATCAGGTTTTTGCCGGTCATTTCTTTAGGTTGCGGCAACCCCATCATCGCCAATAAAGTCGGTGCAATGTCAGATAGCGCGCCAGTATCGGCTAATAATGCATTTCTGCCTATATAGATTAGCGGTACCAAATTAATGGTATGTTGCGTGTGGGCCTGGTTGCTGTCATGGTCAAACATAGCTTCTGCATTGCCGTGGTCTGCGGTAATAATCACCTCTGCGCCTACTGATTGTGCAGCCGCAACGACGCGTCCAACACACGTATCTAGGGTTTCGATTGCTTTAATGGCAGCCGGTAAAATGCCCGAGTGGCCGACCATGTCACCATTGGCGTAGTTGCAAATAATGGCATTGTATTTTTTGCTTTTGATGGCTTCGACTAATTTATCAGTCACTTCCGGCGCACTCATTTCGGGCTGCAAATCATAAGTGGCCACTTTGGGCGAGGGCACTAAAATACGCTCTTCCCCTTTAAACACGGTTTCTTCGCCACCGTTGAAAAAGAAAGTCACGTGTGGATATTTTTCGGTTTCGGCGATTCTAAGCTGTGTCAAATTTTGATTTTGTAAATATTCGCCAAAAGTATTGGGTACGCTAAAGGGCGCAAATATAGGAGTAGCGCGTGTTTGTTTGGCATCGTATTGGGTTAGTGTGAAATAGCCTGATAATTTCGGCACACGGCTTCTTTCAAAACCAGCAAAATCTGGGTTGAGCAGTGCATCGGTCATTTGGCGTGTACGATCGCTTCTAAAATTCATATACACCACTGCGTCACCATCCTCTAGGCGGATGGCAGGTTCATTGGGGCCATGAATCACAGTACATTTTACAAATTCATCGGTTTCATTTCTGAGATAGGCGTTATGCAAGGCTTCACTGGCGGAGGCTTCAGTAAATACGCCAATGCCATTCACTAGCATTTCGTATGCTGGCGCAACGCGCTCCCAGCGTTTGTCTCTATCCATGCTGTAAAAGCGGCCAGAAACACTGGCAATTTTACCTACTCCCAACGCCTTAATTTTATCTTCCACCGCCGCCAAATAAGGGGCTGCGCTAATCGGTGGCGTGTCACGCCCATCTAAAAATGCATGTATATAGATATGCCGCAAGCCTTGCAGGGCAGCCATCTCCAGCATAGCCAGAATATGCCTAATATGGCTGTGTACGCCGCCATCCGACAGCAAGCCGTAAATATGCAGGGCTTTATTATTGGCTTTTAAGTGCTGCAGTGCATTAATTAAACTAGCATGTTTAAAAAACTCACCAGAGCTAATAGCATTGTTAATGCGCTCAAAATCTTGAAACACGATGCGTCCCGCGCCAATATTTAAATGCCCGACTTCTGAGTTACCCATTTGACCATTGGGTAGACCTACATAATGTTCGGATGCGTTAATCAGCGTGTGTGGAAATTTAGCCTTAATGGCGTCTAAATTGGGTTTGCTGGCTTGCGCAATCGCATTGTGGGCAAATTCTGCGCTATGACCAAAGCCATCTAAAATTAGCAGTATGACGGGTGTTGTTTGCATAGTCGTTTACTTGTTCTTTAATAGAGTCGGTTAGGCGTAAAATGTTTAAAAATTTGAATGCGTTATCTATTATAATAGTCGCCAAACAAGTCGCCTAGCAAAAGCGCACCAAACTGGGCAATTGCCTTGAAATATAAGCTTGAATTTATTGGTAAGTAGTGCCATCTAAACTGAAATCATCATTGAATTAAAACCAGGAATCACTATGTTTGAATTTATAAAAGACAATGCCATCTATGTCGGTCTAGCCGTTGGCTCTGGGATTGCTCTGTTGTTGCCTATGTTAAACCGTGGTGCAGGTGGTGTGACCAATATTAATAGTACCGAAGCGGTAGTGCTGATGAACCGTAGCAAACCCCTTATTTTAGATGTGCGCGATGCAGCCGAGTTTGCCGCAGGCCATATTCAGGGCGCCAAACACATTCCAATGGCAGAGTTGGCTACACGCATTAAGGAGATTGAAAAATATAAAGACAAGCCAGTCCTAGTGCACTGCCAAAAAGGCATACGTTCCAAAGGTGCATGCAGCATATTAAAAGCGCAGCAGTTTACGCAATTAAACAATCTGCAGGGTGGCCTGGATGCCTGGATTGAAGCCAAAATGCCTTTAGTAAAGAGTTAACGCTGTGGCGAATATTGTGATGTATACAACTGCTGTTTGCCCATACTGCATTAATGCAGAGCGCTTATTAATGGCTAAAGGAGTTAAAGAAATCAACAAAATCCGTGTGGATTTACAGCCAGAACAACGTGTAGTTATGATGGAGAAAACGGGTCGCCGCACAGTTCCGCAAATTTATATCGACGAGCAGCATGTTGGGGGTTTTGATGAATTACGTGCACTAGATAGAGCGGGCGGCCTCGATCCGTTGCTTGCCTTATAATATTTTGCTGAATAAAAACCAATAAGCGGCTAAAATGCATCAGTTTTTTAGTTTGCTTGTTTTAAAAATAACTGGCTTAAATTTACCCGCTTTAACTTAACAACGCTAATCGTTTAGGAGCACACATGGCAAAACAACAAGACGTAAAAGAAAACCAAGCGGCTTCAGCAGAAGCAACACAAGACGCACAACCGGGTTTCGGTATAGAAAAACTCTATGTTAAGGACGCCTCGATTGAAGTGCCAAATGCGCCACAAATTTTTACCGAGCGTACAGCGCCGCAAGTAAACGTAGAACTGGGCAATGCTGCACAAAAGCTAGATGAAGGCATCTTTGAAGTGACGATTAAAGTCACTGTGACAGCAAAAATTGGTGATAAAACCGCATTCCTAGTAGAGGCTACGCAAGCGGGTATTTTTGCCATTCGCAACGTGCCAGGTGAGAATTTGGAACCTATTTTGGCAATCACTTGCCCGAATATCTTGTTCCCATATGCGCGTGAAGCGGTGTCAGATATGGTGACCCGCGCTGGTTTTGCGCCAGTGCTGCTCAACCCCATTAATTTTGAAGCGCTTTATATGCAGCAAAAACAGCAGGCTGAAAATGCTGCAAAAGCCAACTAAATTTAAATTGGGGCTCAAACGTATGCCAGGCGCAGCAAAGTTTTTTATAATTTTTGCTGGTCTGGCATTATCTTTTACTGCTCAGGCTTTAGATTTCCGTTCTATCGCACTACCTAAAGTAATCACCTACGATGCACCCTCCAAAGAAGCCAGCAAGTTATATATTTTGGGCAGTGGCTACCCGGTTGAGATCATCGTTAATTTGGGTGACTGGATTAAAGTGCGCGATAAACAAGGTGGCTTAAGCTGGGTCGAAAGCCCGTCGTTAAGTACAAAGCGCACAGTGCTGGTGCTGGCCAAGACTGATATTAAAGCAGCGGAAGATGCAGGGTCTGCATTAGTGGCTACGGTAGAAAAAGATGTAGTACTGGAATGGGTTGCTGGCGGTGCTAACAATAATTGGGTGAAGGTAAAACACCGCGACGGCTTAACAGGATTTGTGCAGGTAGACAAATTATGGGGTGCTAATTAATGGGTCTCGCAAATTGATGTTCGAGTTAGCTAAGTGAGGAAGATTGCTGTTTTAGGCGCAGGCGCATGGGGCACAGCACTGGCTATGCATATTAGCAATCAGCATCATGTGAGTTTGTGGGCGCGCAACAGCGGCCATGTTTCTGGCATGCGCAAATCGCGTGCTAATCCGCTGTATTTGGGCGATTTTAAGTTTCACGATAATTTACAAATCGAAGATGATCTAGGCGTTGCCATTCAGGATGCCGATATCATTTTATCTGTCGTGCCAACCGCGGGCTTTCGCAATATTTTAAAAGATATCAAGGCATTAAAATCCAAGCAGCCTATAGTCTGGGCACACAAAGGCTTAGAGCCGCAAACTGCCAAACTTCCGCATGAGGTTGCATTGGAGGAGTTAGGTCCTAACCAGCAATGGGGGGCATTATCAGGCCCGAGTTTTGCGGCAGAACTTGTACGGGGATTACCGACAGCGGTGACCTTAGCTGCCAACGATGCTGATTTTGCATTGGCAGCGGCAATTTTAATTCATGGCGGTAATTTACGCGTCTACAATAGCACCGATGTCATTGGCGTATCTGTAGGCGGTGCAGTGAAAAACGTGATGGCAATTGCCGCCGGTATAAGTGATGGCATGGGCTTTGGCAATAATGCGCGTGCCGCTATGATCACGCGTGGCTTGGCGGAAATCACCCGTTTTGGTATGGCGCTAGGTGCAAAATCTGACACCTTTATGGGTTTGGCGGGTGCTGGAGATTTAATGCTAACCTGTACCGGGCAGTATTCCAGAAACCGAGAAGTTGGCCTGCAGTTGGCTTCTGGTAAGGCATTGGAAGATGTGCTCAAAGGGCTGGGACATGTGGCTGAAGGCGTCAATACTGCACGTGAAGTGATGCGTCGCGCGGATGGCATGGGCGTTGATATGCCGATTACCTATGAAGTAAACCAAGCTTTAACACACGGGAAATCAGCTAAACAAGCGGTAATCGATCTGCTGGGACGCACACAAAAAGCAGACGGCGTTTAAAACCCTACAATGGGGACAAATTAACTCTGCTTAAATGGCTAGCTAAAAGAGCGATATTGAGGAAGTAAAAACTCCCTGATAGAAGCTCTTCTGCGGTCCTTCAACATACGCTTGTTGGCATAAGCTAGCCTTCTTTTTTCATCGAGCACTTCCCTATCTCTTCTGTCAGTGCCCGTGCGCCTATCATCAAACTGCAACAAGCTACACCCACAGTTTTCAGCATCACAGCCGCGCAAAGGTAATTCAGGTGCATTCTTAGTCAATATAGGCTTGGTTTGGTAGGCATGTGCACTTTTGCATGCATGATTGCCAGGGCTAAATATCACGCAACTGAATTGCGATTCATACAGTGAAGCATCAGATTCTTTTTGTATGGTTTTTTTAAGTCGCGCCTCAGATAGGCGTGCGACTAACCAAAAGCACAATGCGAGCAAAATAATCGCTAAAATTATTAAGTCCAGAATAGCTAGGTTAGGTAAAGTAATCATTAAAATTGTCTTTTAATTTTTAAGCACATAAGAGGTACAAGGTTACATAAATTACCAGCATAAATCAAAGTTTTTTTATAGCCCTTACAGGCCATTCTTGAAATCAAGTTGTCGCCAAGCTTCGTATAATAACACTGCGGCACTATTAGACAGATTTAAGCTGCGACTGTCAGCCAACATCGGCAAACGTAGTCTAAAATCAGGCAAAAATTCATTACGAATGGCTTCTGGTAAGCCGCGTGTTTCTGGGCCAAACACAAATACATCGTCTGCAGAATAATTTACTTTCACATAGTTTTGGCTTCCTTTTGTGGTGATAGCAAACAGCCGTTTCCCCGTCATTGCTAGTTTGAAATCTGTCCAATTTTTATGCACATGCAAGTTGGCATATTCGTGGTAATCCAGCCCGGCACGCTTGAGTTGCTTGTCCTCAAGCTTAAAACCCAACGGCTCAATTAAATGCAAAGTTGCGCCTGTATTTGCGCAAAGACGGATAATATTACCTGTGTTGGGTGGAATTTCAGGTTCAAACAGGGCGATATGGAACATGATTTATGTGAGTGTATTGGTTGATTAATTTATTTGTGTGGCAATGTACGTGCCACTACCCAGCATTCTACATGTTCGGCACCTGCTTTTTTAAGAGTTTTGGCGAGCTCGTTTAAGCTGGCGCCAGTGGTCATCACATCATCAACTATCGCGATACGTTTCCCGGCTAAATCGCTTTTTACTTCAAACGCGCCTTTAATATTTTTTACGCGCTGCTTTAAGGGCAAACTGGCCTGGGGTGGTGCGAGTTTTTGTCTAATCACATTTTTGTAATCAAGTATTGTAGAGTTAGTTAAACTATTATTTAAGGCCTTGGCAATTTCAATGGCTTGGTTAAACCCACGCTCTTTTAAGCGTTGCGGATGCATGGGCATAGGGATAATTAAATCAATATTTTTTGACTGGAGTTCTGGAAGCATTTTTTCGCTCAGAAATTTCCCAAAGGTATCACCTAGATTTAAGCTGTTGCCATATTTATAGCGTTGCATCATGGCATCAAGTGACGCTTGGCCCGCCGCGACCGTAACTGCCGGGTGATCAGACGATAG
>JAKFDL010000043.1:0-26459 GCA_036676175.1 Methylotenera sp.
GTGCGTCAGCAACCCCATGGTTATTGGCTTGCATGGCAGCACCTATATCGCTGTGTTTATTGCCGGAAATTAAAATCAACCCGTCAGTGTTTTGATTATCAAATCCTGATAGCCAATCCTGTTTAATTTCTGGGCGGCCACGGTATTGATTCTCTAAATAAGCACGGCTAATCAACTGACATAGTTTTAAATAGCCTGCATTATTTTGCACCAACAATAAAATACGAAAAGCTTGATCACGATTCTTCGTGTTTTCTAGCCACAAATCGCAACCTAGAATAGGCTTAATACCTTTGCCGCGTGCCGCTTTGTAAAACTTAATGGCACCAAACAAGTTGCTTAAATCGGTTAATGCTAATGCCGGCATGGCATCATTGTGAGCAGCATGAACATAATCATCGATGCGTACAATGCCATCCACAATCGAGTACTCGCTGTGACAACGCAAATGTACAAATTGCGGCGAGCTTAGGATTGGGTTGAGAGGCGTTTCTTGCATGCTGCTATTTTACCCGCATGCAAAAAAAATGGTGCCAAAAAATAAAATATTGTGCCATCCTCACACCCAATGAAAAACCGCCAAGACTTAATTAAAAATCTAGGCGGCTTTTTACAGCTTTAAGTAGCTATTAGTGCAGAACTTGCTTAAATGCCAGTAAATCCCTCACTTTAGTAATCAATTCTTCATCATGTACCGGTTTACCAAAGAAGGCATCAACACCAATTTCCTTGGCCAAGTTTTGGTGTTTATCGGCCGTGCGCGAGCTAATCATCACTAAGGGTGTTGCTGCGGTGCGTGGGTCATTACGCACATTACGCGCCAATGCAAAGCCATCCATACGCGGCATTTCAATGTCAGTTAATATAGCGTCAGGAATGATTTCCAACAATAGCTGCATGGCATCAATACCATCTTTGGCCACAATCACCTCGAAACCTTCACGTTCCAGCAAACGGCTCAGCACTTTACGCATCGTCAGCGAATCATCCACCACCATGATACGGTATTTAGTTAATGCTTCATCTTGTTTAAGTTTTGCGGCTGAACCAGTGGTATTAATCGTTAATACAGCACGTGCTACTAATTGCACTGGGTTAATCACCAACATAATACTACCATCACCGGTAACTGTAGCGCCCACAATGCCTGGCACTCGCGCTAGCTGTGTACCAATAGGCTTCATTACGGCCTCTTGATTGCTGATCACTTCATCCACATGCAAGGCAATGCTAAACGCGCCCACACGCAATAAAAGCAGTGAGTTGTAGGCGTGGTCTTCTGGCTGCTGATCTTGATGACCGAGCAAGTGGCCTAAGTAGTGAATAGCATAATGTTTATCTGCCCATACAACTTCTTCAGCTTGATAGGCATTGATAAGTTCCTGGCGTTTAATTTTCTGTGCCTGTTCAATAATACCGACTGGCAGTGCGTAAGTAGCCGCGCCAGAACGCACCACAAGAACTTGTGCGACTGAGAGTGTCACCGGCAATTGAATATTAAATGATGCGCCTTGACCAAACTCACTGGTCAACTCAACACGGCCGCCTAACCCACTGATATCGTTGCGTACTACATCCAAGCCCACGCCACGACCAGAAATTTGCGACACCGTATCTGCCGTAGAAAAACCAGTCTCGAAAATAACAGACATTAACGCTTGATCACTGATTTCTGCATTTGCATCAATCAGTTTATTCTGGATGGCTTTATCTTTCACCCGAGCCAAGTCAACACCCGCACCGTCATCACTCACGGCAATCTGGATCTCGTCGTTTTCCTGGCGGATTTTTAGCGTGATAGTACCTGTATCTAATTTGCTTCTCTTTTTGCGTTCAGCGGGCATTTCAATGCCATGCGCCACAGCGTTTCTTAATAAATGCTCTAGTGGTGCTCCCAGCTTATCCAACATACTACGGTCAATCTCAGTTTCTTCTCCATCTATCACCAGGTTGACTGATTTCTTAAGTTCACGTGCGGTTTGGCGCACAATGCGTTGCAGACGTTCTGATATTTGCTTAAATGGCAACATACGCACACTCAGCAAATTCTGTTGCAAATCACGGTTCATGCGGTTTTGCTGCTGTAAAGCAGCTTCAGAATGATCCAGGTTAGTTACCAAGCTATGTTGAATGGTCCCCACGTCATTCACGCTTTCCGCAATCATGCGGGTGAGTTCTTGCAGGCGTGTAAATCGGTCAAACTCCAGCGGGTCAAACGTCTCGTTGGCTTCCTGCAGAATACTCATGCGCGATTGCAACTGCGTCTCTGCCTCAATTTCCAGCTCGCGTAGATAGCTGCGCAAGCGTACCAAGCTATCAGTTAAATCATGTGATGATTGTTTAAATCCTGTCAGCTCTCGATCTAAGCGTGAACGGATAATCGAAATCTCACCTGCTTCGTTAATGAGCCTATCCAGCGTATCAGCACGCATGCGCAGAAATTGGGCTTTACGATCGGTGGCGCGGCCTGTAGGCGCAGCATCAACCGGCTTGACTTGGTCAGCGACTTCTTCAGAAGTGGAATTGATAGTTTGCTCGAAATAACTACCGATTTTATCAAGTTCAACAAACATACTTTCAAAGTTAATTTCGGTATTTTTGCTTTTCAGAGAGCGAATCACCTCATCCTCAAGCTCATGGACCGCATCGCCCAAGGCACTTTGACCTGCCATGCGCGCACTGCCCTTGAGAGTATGTAAAGCACGTTGAAGTGCATCAGAGTGTTTAATTTGCTTAGGATCTGCATGCCAGGCACGTAAGTCTGCACCAATTTCCGGCATGATTTCACGCGCCTCTTCAATAAACATGGTCAGTAACTCTTGATCAACCTGTGTATTTTCCTGGTCTGTCTCTTGTGTGTCTTCCTTAGCAACATTTCTGTTGTAGGATTTACTTTCTGTTACGAGTTTAACTTCCATCTCGGCATCAGGTTCATGCGCTTCTGTTGCCATTTCAAGCGGCTCATCAGCTTGCACTGTTTCGTTATTGGTTAAATCGATAGAAAGCGCTTTGTGCTGTTTAGCCTGTTGCGTGGCCTGGTTGAGCAAATTAATTAAAGCAGTTGCAGGGCGCGGATTTTTTTGTTCAGATATTTTTTGCCACATGGCCGATAAAGATTTCACGACACTCGCATATAGCTCAACATGTTGTGCAGCCCACATTTCATTGGCTTCATCGAGCCATTGTTCCAGCGCACGGCTAAGTTCACCCATAGGCTTAAACCCAGCACCCAAGGCATTACTGGCCAAAGTGTGGTTTGCATGCAATGCAGTTTTTGCCGGCTGCAACGTACTATCAGCAATCACTTTAGCTACATCCTGCTCTAATATAGTGACGTTTTGACCACTTTCTAGTGTGAAGATATCGTATAGCGCACGGCTCATTTTGCGCGTACCACCTATCAGCACCTGTGCTTCAAGTTTCTCGGGCGTTTTGGCTTTGGTTTTTTCAGCTTTACCGCTGGTTAGTTGAATGATTTCTGCTTGTGTAGAGACATCCTGTCCAGGCATCTCAGCAATACGTGTTAGCCAGGCTTCTTGCTGCACTTCTACTTGATTATTGGCACGCAGCTCTGCTGCCCAATCTGCAAATGCAGCAGCCACTTGCTCAATAGTGCTGACTTGTTTTAAATTGAGTGTGTTTTTCTTATCCAATACCTCATTTAAGAAGAGCTCTACTTTGCCGGCCACTTCCCCGAGTGCATTTAAACCAACCGTGCGACCACTGCCTTTTAAGGTATGGAAGCTGCGTCTCACTTCTATCAATGCTTCATTATCCGTCACATTGACACGCAACGCCTGGCAATTCTGCGCAATGTGCGCCAACACTTCTTCTGCTTCGGTTAAGTAAATATCCAACAATTCCGCATCGTACGCTTGATCGGTAATGGTTGGTCCATGAGTAACCAGCTGACTAGTTTCGGTTTGCAGTTGGTCGACAAAAGCGTCCTGAGCATCCTCTTGCATTGAAGATTTGCTTGCTGTCTCATCAGTGATAACCTCATCAAATTTACTGGTGGTCTCTGTTATACCCACCAGTTCCAATGCAGCATTCAGCCGCTCTAAAGCACTTTCCAGAGCTTTTTCAGATTCTGGGCGAGACTTCGGCATTTCATCCGCATACAACCCCAGCATGCTTAAACTTTCCGCTACCAGTTCAAAGTCAGCCTGGTTTGGTACATAAGCATCTTGCTGAAAGTATTGAATATACTGGCTGCTGGTGTTGGCAATTGCAGTAGGCACATCAAAACCCAACATTTCAAACACGGCAGAAACCTGTTTAATGGGCTGTGGCGTTAATGTTAATGGCGCTTTATCGGCAGGGTTACGGAAGTAGCTGTCCAACGCTTGTTCAACAATCTTGAGCGACTCATTTAGATGTATTACTATCGCTTTTACCGTATCCCGATCAAGCTCACCAGTACGCCCATTGTCAAATTTGTCATAACCTTCACCTGAAGAGATAGACTCTAAGCGCAATAACTCAGAATACATTTTTTCCAGCTGCTCCGACTCCAAGTCTGCATAGCGATCTAATGCAGTTTGAATTAAGTTAAGCGCGGCTGCCATTTCAATCAAAGCTGCGTGGTTAACTTTGCTGGCATCATCGCGTAAGGTATTGCTGGCCTGCTGTAGTACGGAGTAAAAATCCACAAACAACGTTTGGCTTAAGTTCTGTGAAATACTTTGGCTGGTACTAATGGCATCAGAAAATTTGGTAATCAGCACATTATCAATATGAACAGGACTAGTGTTGGTTTTAGTGTCAATTTTGCTAAAATTGAGGGTATTAGAGATTTCGTCCCAAATATCCCTCAGATTTTCCAATTCTTCAATCAGTTGTTCTACCAGTGCTTTTTCATCCGCATCTATGCTAATTCCAACAAAGTTAATTGTTGATTTATTATCAATGAATTTGTCTAATTCAAAAGTTTGCTTCACCTCACGCACATTAGCTTTATCAAGATTGCTTATCGCTACGTAGTACAAGATATCTCGCAGCAGGTTATTGTGGGGTTTGCTTATGCCGTCTGCAAAAAAACGCAACTCTTGATCTAGCTTGCGACATAATTTTTTAGCTCCCTGGCTGTCTGCGATTTCCTTTTGTGCCAAGGTATCTGTAAATGCGCTAGCCGCCCACCATAAGGTTTTATCACTGCTTTTTCTCTGCACATGACTGACGTTACTGACGGCAGCCGTCATACTATCTACTGCAGCTGTTTGCTTGGTTTGCAGCCAATTAAGGAGTGATTTCTGATACGCAAGACGTTGCTCCATAAGGTAAGCAGCGTACTCCATATCATTTAATTCTTTAGTAGGAATGGTTTTAGGTGCACTACTACTGGTATCCGGAAAGAACAGCTCGCTTTCGTCCAAGCTTTCACCTTGCGCTGTAACTATTTGGTTTAATGCTGGATACAAACGCAATGGAATATCAGGAGAGCCATTAAGCAGCTCCTGCAAATATGATTGCAATGTTTTTACTGCTTTTTTGAATGCTTCAATTAATTCCGGGCTAGCGTTGATGGTTTTCTTTTCAAGTTTACTCGCTAGTTTCTCAAGCTCGTTCGAAAACCGTTTACAACCTTCCAAACCCACCATATCAAGCGCACCTGTGGCTTGATACAAGCTGGTTTGCGAAAAGCGCAAAGGAGACATGTCATGCATATTCGCTTGCACTGTATCTATGTTAGCCAACACAGAATCAAGCAATTGGTTTATTTGGTCTTTAACCCAGCTTAGTGGGCCGCTATCAAAATTTTCAGCCACCTAATTTTACTCCAACAATTTATGTAATTAAGGTGTGAGTTATGCCAATTTAAAGCCAGCCACAGAATCTCGCAACTCTTCCGAAAGCTTGGTTAACTGACCGACCGACTCTGCAGTCAACTTAGTACCTTCGGTTGTTTGTGAGGTAATTTCCTGAATTTGCTGCATGTTTTTAGTCACGGTTGAAGCCACTTCAGTCTGTGCCTCAGTTGCACTGGAAATCGATTGAATCAAACGCGCCAAGCTATTAGAAACGGTTTCAATCTCCGTCAAAGCCTTACCCGCAGCGTCTGATAATCGCGCCCCCTCAACCACACCCTCAGTACTCTTCTCCATCGCCGCGACCGCACTGTTGGTGTCGGTCTGAATGGTTTTTACAATCGCACCAATTTGTTTAGTCGCTTCTGATGAACGTTCCGCCAGTCGCTGCACCTCTTCCGCAACCACCGTAAAGCCTCGACCTGCCTCACCTGCAGATGCTGCCTGAATCGCCGCGTTCAAAGCCAAAATGTTGGTTTGTTCAGTAATGTCAGAAATCAGTTCCACAATCTCACCAATCTCTTGTGAGCTTTCGCCCAAACGTTTAATACGTTTTGAAGTTTCCTGAATTTGCTCACGAATACCATTCATACCTGCAATGGTGTTTTGTACCGCCTGAGAACCTTGTGTAGCTGCTTGTAGTGATCGCTGCGCAACCTGTGACGCCTGGCTCGCGTTGCTGGATACCTGTAATATAGAGCGCGTCATGTTGCCGACCGCTTCAGTCGTTTCTGTAATTTGTTTGGATTGCTGCTCTGCAGCTGACAACAACGACACAGAGGTCGCTTGCGCTTGTCCTGTAGCCGTATTCACCTGCTCCGACGCACGGTTAATACCCGTTACAAGATCTCGTAAGCTATCAATGGTATAGTTAATTGAGTCAGCAATCGCACCTGTAATGTTTTCACGCACTTCCGCGCGCACTGTTAAGTCGCCGTCCGCCAGGTCGCCCATCTCATCAAGTAAATTCAAAACTGCCATTTGATTTTGTTGTCCATCATTTTCCAGCATCGACACCGCGTTATCAATTGTTTTAGCCTGACGTGACCCAAACACCCAAATAAAGCCGACGATGAGCAAACCTAGTAAAGCCAACACAGTCAAAATGGTCGTAAGCAATTTATTACTTGCACTTTCCGTTGCCGCAGCTTGTTTCTCCAACTCTATTTTTAGCAGGCCCACAGCATCCTTATTCGCCTGAAACGCTGTTGCCAAATCCCCTAAGGGTTTAGCGGCAGAAATAGCACCAAGTTGAATAGCGGAATAGAAATCTTTGTTGTAAATACGATAAAACTCTTCATTTGATCTAAGTACCGCCTGAAAAGCCCCACTCATGGTATCGGTTTGTGTGTTTGTTTTCCAATACTCGGCCTGTTTTTTAAACGCGGCTTCTGCCACTTTAACTTCCGCTAGCTTCTTATCACGGAGAGTCGTGTCATTCACTGAAGTTGCCACAAACGCCTCATTAATCGCCGCGAACGCATCCACAGCATACAACGGTGGCGGCAAAATGTCGGATTCCAGCTCCTCACTGGCTCTCAATTGTGCATGTACTGGCCCGTTTACCCGCACTTGGCTAATGGCATAGAAAGCCAACCCAATAAAAACAATCAAACCGACCACAGGGATAATCACCTGACGGCGACTGCTACTGCCTGATGCCAGGGCTGCACCAGAGCTCTCTCTGGTAAATAATTGCTTAATTTTTGCTGGTAACTCTTTTATATTTAATGCCATGTTGATTCCCTTTTAAGCTCAAATGAAGGCTATTTGTACTTTATATATATGTATAAATCTTTAGATTTTAAGCTCTAAGCTACTCATCAATCAAAAAATTAAACTACGTAAGGTGTCGCAAACTCTTTAGAACGCACCAATTTATCGCAATCTAACATATACCAAATACGGTTTTCGTCGTCTTGGTAAGTTTGTTCCTTTAAACAAGCACTCTCTTCCAATTCCACTTCATGCGGTTTCATGTCGTTTAAATTGCGCAAACCAATCATTTTTTCCACGACAAATGCGACATTGGAGGACACGGCATCACTGATAAGTAATAAGCGCGTATTAGACGAAACGCTTGTATACTTAGCTTCCAGCAACTGAGCCAAATCATTGACTGCATACAACACGCCCCGTACATTCGCCACCCCAAGAAACCATGGCTTTACGATAGGCACCGAGTGAATGTCCGCGACTGGCAAAGTTTCACTGATTTCCCGCAAATTCACCAACACGTTCTTACTGCCAATCACTACACCCAAATGGCCTGCGGACGCTTCTGTACCTGTCTTTTTAGCATTTTCCAACCTGGCTAAAATGCTAGTTTGATATTCGCGTAATTGTGATTGTTTAGACATGATTCAATAATTTAATCTAAATTGTCCAGTAAAATTTAGCTAGCCTAGTTTTTCAATTAGTGCTTTGAGTTCATCTTTTGATACTGGCTTCAAAACACAGCCTTTGGCGCCCATTTTTTCTGCCCATGCATGATCGGTCACCTGCAATTTACCCGAACATAAAATCACTGGGATTTTTGCAGTAGCTGAATCTTTAGTTAGTGTGCGTGTGGCCTGAAAGCCGGTTAACCCCGTCATGATAATGTCCATAATAATCAGATCGGGTGCAATTTCTGCTGCACGCTCTATACAAGCCTCACCGCTTTCTAACCCAACGACTTGGTAACCTTCTGCCTCTAACAATTCGGTTAAATAAAACCTGTCAGTGGCTGAATCATCCACGATTAAAATCTTGTTAATTGCCATTATTTTAGCTCCCTGAGAATTAAGTGTTTTCAAACTACTTATTTATGCACATAAGCGTTTACCGCTTCAATTAGAGTGTCTTGCGTAAATGGTTTGGTTAGGTATTGATCAGATCCTGCCATACGGCCGCGTGCACGATCAAATAGCCCATCCTTACTTGAAAGCATGATAACGGGTGTTGAACTGAATTTTGCGTTACGTTTAATAAGTGAACAGGTTTGGTAACCATCCAAGCGTGGCATCATGATATCGACAAATATCACTTGCGGAAGTTGATCGGCAATTTTTGCTAATGCATCAAAGCCATCCTCCGCTAGGATAACCTCACATCCAGCAGATTTTAGGAATATCTCGGCGCTACGACGTATCGTATTACTATCA
The DNA here is from genome assembly GCA_036676175.1 of Methylotenera sp. GTDB lineage: Bacteria > Pseudomonadota > Gammaproteobacteria > Burkholderiales > Methylophilaceae > Methylotenera_A. The sequence goes on from JAKFDL010000043.1 coordinate 8,954, forward strand.
TCAATCACCATTACTTTAGTGCCAGCTAGATTTACTTGCGCCACGTTTTATTCCCCTGACATATCAAATTCATATGTTTTGCTAAGTTGCAATCCACCTTGTAAGTTGTGGTTTTTTGCGATTGTTGCTTTAATTTACATGAACAAATATTACATTTTTTTAAATAATTTGCAACACTTACGTGATATTTGTAATAATATACGTTAACAATAAAATTAATGTTACATTATAGACACAAATATTAATCACGCATTTTAGAGTCAATATTTTTATTAAAGGATAATCTTAATGATTATTAGACAAGAGTCTGTAGATTCAAAATTGGCACTGAAAGACTTGCCAAGCACATCTCCGCTTCCAAGCGCAAATTTGGTATTAGTATTTGGCTCGGTGAAGCGATTTTCAGAAGGAAAATTACAAGGCTTCTTAAAATCACGCTACCCAGCAGCGCAATTGGTTGGCTGCACAACCTCTGGTGAAATTAGCTCCAGTGGCGTGTATGACGACAGCATCCAAATTACAGCAATTCAGTGGGAAAAAACAATACAACGTGTGGCACAAACGAAAATGTCTGGTATGCAAAACTCGTTTGAGGCCGCAGCTGGCCTAGCTAAGCAATTAAAAGCAGATACATTACGTACTGTATTAGTGATTTCTGACGGCTTAAACGTTAACGGTTCTGAGCTGTTAAAAGGTTTTCAGAGTGTGTTGGGCGATGTACCTATTGTAGGTGGCCTTGCTGGTGATGGCGGCGCATTCGTAAAAACACTGCAATTGTTTAACGACACCGTTTCAGACAACCAAGTGATTGCTGTAGGCTTGTACGGTAACGCGCTTATTACTTCTAGTGGCGCACTTGGCGGCTGGAAACCATACGGCCCACCACGTACAGTGACCCGATCTGAGAAGAACGTGGTATTTGAGATGGACGGCAAGCCTGCATTACCCCTATATAGAATGTATATCGGCGAGGCGTTTGCACGCGGCCTACCAGGCACTGGCTTAAAATTTCCGTTGGCAGTGATTGAAGAAGGCAAGCGCGACGTAGAAAAAATTCGTACTTTATTGGCGATAGATAATGCAAACAATAGCTTAACTTTCGCTGGCAACGTTGAGGAAGGTGAAACTGTTCGACTATGTCAAACTAATCACGATAGATTAGTGGAAGGTGCCGGTAATGCTGCGAACTTAGTCATGGATGGTTTGAGCAACACCAAAACTAACCAAGCAGGTTTAGCCTTATGTGTCAGCTGTGTGGGACGAAAGGGTGTGATGGCTGAATTGGTTGGTGACGAAGTCAAGCTAGTACAGCAAATTCTAGGCCCACAAACTAGCGTGACTGGCTTCTATTCTTATGGCGAACTTGCACCACGTCCCAACACCACCGATAGCGTATTGCACAACCAAACCATGACTATTGGCTATTTAAGTGAAAATTTACTAGCCTAGGCATAATTTACTTGAGTTTTAAGCAAAAGCACCTGTTCCACACCGGTGCTTTTTGTTTTATGATAGCCCCTTGAAGATTTACAAAACTAGAAAAGGAAAAACATCATGTCTAACTCAGTCACACTTAAGGGTAATCCAGTTGATGTTGCGGGCAACTTACCCAAGATTGGTAGCACGGCGCCTAATTTCACATTGGTCGATAAAGCACTCGCCGATGTCACGCTGGATAATTATGCCGGCAAACGCAAAGTACTCAACATATTCCCCAGTGTAGACACACCGACTTGCGCAGCCTCAGTGCGCACCTTTAACAAGCTTGCAGCCGGCATGAAGAATACCGTGGTACTGAATATTTCTGCTGACTTGCCATTTGCACAAACCCGCTTTTGCGCAGCAGAAGGCATTGAAAACGTGCAAAACTTATCTAGCATGCGCGGTCGTGATTTTTTAATGAACTACGGCGTATTGTTGTTCACTAGCAAACTTGCAGGTTTATGTGCTCGCGCGGTAATTGTCTTAGACGAAAACAATGTGGTAAAACACGTTGAGCTAGTACCAGAAATTGCCAACGAGCCGAACTATGACGCCGCATTGGCAGTTCTATAATTTAACCTAATTACAATAGATTCAAAACATCTGTCCTGTAAGCCAATATACAAGGCTTACAGGGCATTATTTTTGGCCAGTACTTATTGTATTTACTGATATTCAGTATATTTAGCGTTGCTACCTTTGACTTTTTCTACTGGGTACTTTTGTGCATTCAGGTCAATTTTTTGATTGGCTGCCTCGATCAAGTCAATCTCTAGCACTTCGGCAATTCTAAGCAAGTACACAAACGTATCTGCCAGTTCATGACTCACTGCCTCCCGTTTTTCTGAAGACAACTGTTGGCTTTGTTGTGGCGTATCCCATTGAAACTGCTCCACTAACTCTGCCGCCTCCACAATCATCGCCATCGCCAAATTTTTGGGCGTGTGAAATTGGGCCCAGTCACGTTCAGCCACAAATTGATTCACACGTACGCGCAAATCCTGCAAAGAATCACTCATGCGCCTTCTCCTTACGGTTGTACTATTTTCTATTGCTTCCGGCCACCATTTTAATCTCGAACAATCGACACTCCAGTGGCCCATTAAATAATGGGGTGCGCTTACTGGGGGTGAGTCGCATCAGTTTTGGCAAACGCATATCATTAGTCAAAAAATAGGTATTCCAGCCAGCAAATTTACGCTTTAACGCTTCGCCCATTTTTGGGTACAGTAACGCAAGCTCTTCATCTTCGCCAATTCGCACCCCATATGGTGGGTTGGCAATTAGCACCCCATTATCAGCGGGCGGAATCACTGCAGTGATATCCACCTGCGTGAGTTGCACTGCCTCTAATAGCCCCGCTTCACTTAAGTTTTGACGCGCCACGCGTACTGCACGCAAATCTACATCGCTACCATACAGTCTTTGAAAACTGACAGGTTTAGCATTTTTTAGCGCGGTATTTTTAATTTTTTTCCAGGTATCGCTCTCGTAATTTTTTAGTTTTTCAAAACCAAAATTGCGATGCAGGCCAGGTGCGATATTCAGCGCCATCATCGCCGCCTCTAACAAAAAGGTGCCACTACCGCACATCGGGTCTAATAGCGGCTGCCCAGCTTGCCAACCACTTAGTTGCAAAATGCCAGCAGCAAGATTCTCACGCAAAGGCGCCTCGATACTGGCTTTGCGGTTGCCTCGCATATAGAGTGCATCACCCGAGGTATCCACATAAAACTGGTAATTTTCTGCAGTCAAATAAGCGTGAATACGCACCGCAGGTGTTTTCGTATCGATATAGGGACGCGAATCAACCACTTGCCTGAACTTGTCACACACCGCATCTTTTATGCGCAAGGTGGCAAATTCAAGGCTTTTAAGCGGACATTTTACGCCGGTTACTTTCACCATAAAATCGTGCTTTACATCAAACCAATTCGGCCAGTTTATTTTATACGCCGCTTGATACAAATCGTCTTCAGTCGCGTATTTACCCTGTCCGACTTGCATCAGAATGCGGGTGGCAATACGTGAATGTAAATTAGCGCTGTAGCACACCGCCAACTCACCCGCAAACGCCACGCCGCCATCGGTGGGTTTTATATCTTTAGCACCTGCGAGCTTAATTTCATTGGCCAGCAACGCCTCGAGGCCACGCGGGCAGGTTGCAAAATATTGGTTCATCATATTATTTCTTACTCATTAAATACTGGTTATTAATCTGTGGGTTATGTTCGCACAGTTTTTCTAAAAAACTTACAAATTCGATGTGATGCGGTTTTTGAAACTGAGTTTCTAATGCTTTGGCTCGATCGAGCAGTTTGACGCTAAAAATTTCAGGTACTGTTTTAAAGCCGGCTTTAAAACCAAACACGACAATATTGCCAGGCTTACCCGTTGGCAATATCAATACTTTATCTTCAAAACTTTGTTCAATGCGACGCAAATAAACATCAAAATTTTTGTCGCTGCCCCATAAATTAATCACAAAAATGCCATCATGACTTAAGCCCGCCTCACAGAGATCAAAAAAATCCTGGCTACAAAAATCAGGCGGGATCCCAACGCTATCAAATGCATCTATCATCAGCACATCGGTGCTGTTAGGGTGACTGGCCAAGTAGGTGAGGCCATCACCTTCAATGACACTCAGTCTTTCGTCATTATCTGGCACAAAAAAGTGGCTACGCGCAGTACTGATAATCTGCGGATTAATTTCTACTACTGTCTGAATAATTTCCGGACAAAATGCATGAATAAATTTTGGTACCGAGCCCCCACCCAAACCGATGCTCAGTACCCGCTTGGTCGTTTGGGTAAACAACAGAAAGCCCATCATGCCGCGCGAATAGGCCAACTCTAGCGCAAATGGGCTTTTGATGCGCATGCTGCTTTGTATGGTGACAGAGCCCAAATACAGTGAGCGCACGCCATCAACTTCGATCACCTCAACGGTGGCAAACTCAGACACACTTTTATGGATTTTGCGATTAAATCTGAACATGGCGCTAAATTTCTACACTTTCTTCGCTAACATCAACTAAAGCTTCCACCAGCTTTGTTTCAATCACAGCCTTAAACTTGCAGTTCAGCTCCATCAATAAAGTGTCGATATGCTTGATTTCTAATAACACTTTTGTCCCGACTTTCAATTCAGGCAAGCTGGGCACCTTTGTAATATAAAACATGCCGTCAATACGCACCAAGTTGTCACGCCAAATCGTGGCAGTCACTTCTGTGAGCTTTTCTTGAATCAAGTATTGCAAACACCAGTAGCGCTCCATACGCATTTGAAACTCGCTGTAAGCGTTATAAGTTTGGTCAAAGTTGCGGATAATGACATTCAACTTGCCATCCGCTGCGTTATAGGGCGCTGTTTGTTGATTAAGCATGGCAATCAACTGACGCTGGTTGACTAAATCGACCGCCCTTCTTAAGGGTGAAGTACACCAGGCATATTGCGCCACACCCAGGCCCTGATGTGGTTCTGCGGCATGTGTCATAAACACTTTGCCACCTGTTTGCGCACGATAAATACCCGGTATATTAGCTTCTTTCAATAAACCACCCCAATGACTATTGGCGTAAATCATTAGTTCTGCCACCAGTTTATCCATAGGACTGCCACGCTCGCGCGGGACAATTTTCACAATGCCATCGGTCACATAAAAGTTGTAATCAATTTGCGGCATTTGATTTGGGTTGTGCTTGCCTCGCGCTTTTTCCAAACTCTCTGCAAAGTCAAACAAGCACTTCAGTTGCTGCCAATAAGCATGACCACTATTTGCGGCTAACGTGTTCACATTAAAAAATGGCTCTAATTCATCATGGCGCAAATTAGCTGCCACTTTGATACTTTCAAGCTTAGTTACATTAGCCACAATTTCAAATGCTGGCGTAATTTCGCAATATAAACTTAACGCAGGTTTAGTTTCGCCTGCATCTAAACTAAAAGGTTTCACCACATCATCGGGCAACATGGTGATTTTATTACCTGGCATATACACGGTAGAAAGACGGCTAAGTACCATTTCATCTAAGGCGCTATCTGGCAGTACCGCCAAACTTGGCGCAGCGATGTGAACACCTATGCGCGTATTGCCATTAGGCAATGTTTCCAAGCTGAACGCATCGTCAATTTCGGTGGTGGTGGCATCATCGATACTAAAGCAGGTCACATTTGCCAGAGGTATGTCGTCAGAGATTTCAGGCATGTCATAGGCAGGAAAATCCGTGCCAGCTTGACCATTCTTATCTGGAAACATCTCGCGTAAAAACGCACCTAAGTGATAGTCGTGTGCGTTGTGAATCAGCCCGCAATCATGCATCACCGTCAGCGCCAATCTGCCTGATGTTTGCGCCGCCTCGTCTATCGCTTTCCACTCCAGCGAGTTTTTATCGGGGTTATAAACCAGGCTGTCAGCCTTATTTATAAAGCCATCTGGCATAGTCTTATTATTGAGCTGCTGCACCCAAACTGCCATTTGCTCGGCTTGCAGTTTTTTGCGCTCTACGGCGGCAAGAGCCAACTTGAGGGTCTCGGCTGGGGCTGCTTTATAGCGGCCTTTACCTTTACGGTAAAAATAAATGGGGGCGCCATGCAGTTTAATCGCGGTTGCTGCCGCCTCTATTGCACTGGGTTTTTTACCATAATACTCTGCAGCTAAATCTTCAAAACCAAACTCCGGTTCACCACAGCATTCCCACAAAAACTCCACTTCTAATTCTTCTGCCTCGCTAGCAGCCGCATCCATAAAGCCCTGCAAAGCATGTTCAAACCGTAATAGCACATTAGCCGCTTTAATTTTGCTGCGTTTACCGGTGACAGACTCTACTTGCAGCGAACCTGCATTTTCGGTCATCACCGTCGCCACTTTAAACTGGCCTTCTTCTTCATAAAATATATTCATAGGCGCTATTTTACATGGCTTTAGCAAGCTCTCTGATAAAATACGGTAATGGACAATCGTATTCCCGTTACCTTACTGACTGGCTTTTTAGGCTCAGGCAAAACCACGCTACTGAATCATTTACTGGCGCAACCAGCAATGAAAGACAGTGCTGTCATCATCAACGAGTTAGGAACTACTGGGTTAGACCATATTCTGGCCACCCAAGTAGATAGCGAACAGATTGCAGATAACACCGTATTATTAAGCAGTGGCTGTGTATGTTGCACGCTAAAAAATGAGTTGGCGGACACCATACGTGATTTATTTTTCAAGCGCGCACTGCAAGCCATCCCTCAATTTAATCGCATTATTATCGAAACCACTGGCATGGCAGATCCTGGCCCGATTTTGGGAAATCTGCTGAACGAGCCCGTTATCGAAAGCGTGTTTCGGTTAGATGCAGTGGTAGTAACTGTGGACAGTGAATATGGGTTGCAGCATTTAAATGATCACTTGGAGGCGCGCAAGCAAGCCGCAGTCGCTGACGTATTGCTGCTCACCAAAACCGATTTAGCGACGCCAGAACAACTATCTGACTTAAAAGAAAAACTGATCACCATTAACCCTGGCGCAACCCAACATAAAATCAGCATGGGCAAAATCGAGCCTGATTATATTATCGACGTTGGCCTGTTTGACCCATCCGGGCAAAACGCAGAACCACAACGCTGGTTACGTGCACCTGTAAAGCCTTCCTCAATGCTACAAAAGCAGCATGCAGAAATTGATAGTTTCACTGTCACCCTGCCAAACCCAATCAATTGGCGCGATTTAAAACCAGTCATTCTAAAGTTGTGCCAAGCGCATGGTAAAAATTTATTGCGTTTAAAGGGCATTATCCACGCCGCTGACCAACCTGCCCCGCTAGCGATTCATGCGGTGCATTTCACGCCATACCCGCCGACCTTACTGGAAGGCTGGAATGAAGATGAACCGACTTCGCGTATTGTCATTATTGGTAAAGGGCTAGATGAACTGGAAGTACGTAAAAAACTAACGCAATTTTAATATCGAGCTCTACAAATGAAAAAGGGCTGCCGTCACCGGCAGCCCCTAGAAAAGCCAGATATTAATCCCAGCTTAACGCGCCACCCGTCTGATATTCAGTTACGCGGGTTTCAAAGAAGTTTTTCTCTTTCTTCAAATCAATCATTTCACTCATCCAAGGGAATGGGTTTGTCGCACCCGGATACAACACATCCAAACCAATTTGCTGGCAACGGCGGTTGGCAATAAAGCGTAAATACTCCTTGAACATCGTCGCATTCAAGCCCAATACGCCGCGTGGCATAGTGGCTTCAGCATAGCGATACTCAAGCTCTACGCCATGCTGCATTAACCCTTTAATTTCTTCGCGGAATTCAGCCGTCCACAAATGTGGATTCTCTAGCTTGATGGTATTAATGACGTCGATACCGAAATTGCAATGCATCGACTCATCGCGCAGGATGTACTGATACTGCTCAGCGGCGCCCTGCATCTTGTTCTGGCGACCTAAAGCAAGAATCTGCACAAAGCCTACGTAGAAGAACAAACCTTCCATAATGCAGGCAAATACGATCAGTGAACGCAACAGCTGCTGGTCAGCTTCTGGCGTACCGGTTTTGAATTCTGGATCGGTCAGGATATTGATGAATGGGATCAAGAAGTCATCTTTATCTTTAATGCTCGCCACTTCTTGGTAAGCATTAAACACTTCAGACTCATCTAGACCTAAACTCTCAACAATATACTGATAAGCATGCGTATGAATCGCCTCCTCGAAACCCTGACGCAACAAGTATTGGCGACACTCTGGCGCAGTAATATGGCGATAAGTACCGAGTACGATATTGTTTGCTGCTAATGAGTCAGCCGTGGTAAAAAAGCCCAAGTTACGCTTCACAATTAAGCGCTCATCATCAGTGAGTGCAGTGCTGTCTTTCCACTGCGCAATATCGCGACTCATGGACACTTCTTGCGGCATCCAATGGTTTGCACAACCTGCCAAGTATTTATCCCACGCCCAGTGATATTTAAATGGCACCAGTTGATTCACATCGGTTTGGCCGTTAATCATGCGTTTGTCTGAGGCATTTACACGACCTGAGATTGACGGTTGATTTGCCGCTATTGGCGCAGCAGTCTGTATGGCTATTGTTGGTACTGGCGCCAGTTTTGGTGCCGAGGTTGATTCTGGTGTTTCTACGTAAACTTCATCTTCAAATGAAAGCATGTTCATTCCTTAATTCTTAATTATTGGCAAGATTCGCATTCTGGATTATCAATCGAACACATTTTTGGTGCTGGCTCTTGATTTTGAGATTGCATTCCTGCCGAAACCGCATTCAACTCACCGCCAGACCCTGTCGATTTCTCAGCCGCTGTTGCACCTAAAGAACGCAGGTAATACGTCGTTTTCAAGCCACGTTGCCAAGCCAATAGATACGTATCGTTAAGTTTTTTGCCAGAAGGCACCGCAAAGTACAGATTGAGTGATTGCGCTTGGTCTATCCATTTCTGGCGGCGTGCAGCCGCTTCAATCAACCAGCTTGGATCAACATCAAACGCTGTTGCATAAAGCTGTTTCAAGTCAGCTGGCACCCGGTCTATCGGCGCTAATGAACCATCAAAATATTTCAAATCAGACACCATCACCGTATCCCACAAACCGCGCGCTTTCAGGTCACTCACCAATTGCTCATTCACAATCGTGAATTCACCTGAAAGATTAGATTTCACATACAAGTTTTGGTATTCAGGCTCGATGCTGGCTGATACACCGACAATATTAGAAATCGTCGCAGTCGGTGCAATCGCCACGCAGTTAGAGTTACGCATGCCAACCTTTTGGATACGGTTACGCAAAGCGTCCCAATCCAATGTCTTGCTTCTATCCACTTCCACGTTGCCGCCACGTTCACTAGCCAACAAATCTAGCGTGTCTAATGGCAGAATGCCTTGATCCCACAAGCTACCTTTGAAACTAGAGTACGGGCCGCGCTCTTCTGCCAACACGGTTGAAGCCCAATATGCGTTGTAGCACACCATTTCCATGGCACGGTCAGCAAACTCTACCGCTTCCATACTTGCATAAGGAATACGCATCGCATGCAGGCAGTTCTGGAAACCCATGATGCCCATACCCACTGGACGATGACGAGTATTGGAGTTGCGTGCCTTGCCAACCGGATAGAAATTGATATCGACCACGTTATCCAGCATGCGCATACCGACTTTAATCGTGGCTTGCAACTTGTCGTTATCTAACACTAAATTGCCATTAACTTCTGTTAAATGCTGCAATAAGTTCACAGAACCCAGGTTACACACTGCAATTTCCGTATCAGAAGTATTCAACGTGATTTCTGTACATAAGTTAGAACTGTGCACCACACCAACGTGTTGCTGTGGTGAGCGAATATTGCATGGGTCTTTGAACGTAATCCATGGATGACCAGTTTCAAACAACATAGAAAGCATCTTGCGCCACATCTGCAAAGCAGGCACACGTTTGAATAGCTTGATTTCACCGCTGTCAGCACGACGCTCATATTCCACATAAGCTGCTTCAAAGGCTTTGCCGTACTTGTCATGCAAGTCTGGCACATCAGACGGTGAGAACAATGTCCAATCGCCAGCCTCAGTCACACGACGCATAAACAAGTCTGGAATCCAGTGAGCAGTGTTCATGTCATGGGTACGACGGCGATCATCGCCAGTGTTTTTACGTAAATCTAAAAATTCTTCAATATCCAGATGCCAAGTTTCTAAGTAGCCACACACTGCACCTTTACGTTTACCGCCTTGGTTTACTGCTACCGCCGTGTCGTTCACCACTTTCAGGAATGGGATTACGCCCTGGCTTTTGCCGTTGGTACCCTTGATACGTGCGCCTAATGAGCGAACCGGCGTCCAATCGTTACCCAAACCGCCTGCATATTTTTGCAACAGTGCATTTTCTTTAATGCCTTGGTAAATGCCATCTAAGTCGTCGCTCACTGTGGTGAGATAGCAAGATGAAAGCTGGGAATGCAACGTACCAGCATTGAATAAAGTCGGCGTTGAGCTCATGAAATCGAATGTGCTTAACACGTTGTAGAACTCGATTGCGCGGTCTTCGCGGTCAATCTCGTTAATGGCTAAGCCCATCGCTACGCGCATGAAAAATATTTGCGGCAACTCAATACGGCGCTCTTCAATATGCAAGAAGTAGCGGTCATATAAGGTTTGAATGCCCAAATAACCAAATTGGAAGTCGCGCTCTTTGACCAAAGCTGCTGCCAATTTATCCAAATCAAATTGGGCTAAACGTGGGTCCAACAAATCAGCGGCGATACCAATCTTGATATAACGCGGGAAGTATTCTACATAGTGCGCATCCATCTCAGTATGGTTTACACGCTCACCTAATACCTCGGCACGTACAAAGTCTAGCTGCAAACGCGCAGTGACATAGTTATAAGCAGGCTCAGTCTCAATCAAACTACGCGCAGATAAAATGAGCGCTTTATATACTTCGCTAAATGGAATGCCATCGTATAAATCACGTACTGCCTGTTCGACCACAAGATTTACATTGACTTCATCACCCAAATTCAAACATGCTTCCGCCACCATGTCATTCAATTGCTTGATATTGAGCGGTACTAGTTTTCCGTCAATATTCACATTCAATGTGTGGCTTGGTTCGCTGGTTGTCGCTTTTTCAGCGGCGCGCTCGGCGTTGCGTTTTTCACGGTACAGCACATAAGCACGCGCTACATCGTGGTTGCCATTGCGCATCAATGCCAGTTCAACTTGGTCTTGAATATCTTCAATGTGGATAGAGCCGCCAGCTGGCAAGCGCCGAATCAAGGCGTTATTCACTAAATGGCTTAAGGTAGCAACTTGGTCACGCACGCGCTGTGAAGCCGCGCTTTGATTGCCTTCTACTGCTAAAAACGCCTTAGTGATTGCAATAGATATTTTATCGAGATGGAATGCGACAGCTGCGCCGTTACGCCGAATCACCTGCAACATTGGTGATAGTGTGGATTGTGTTGAATCAGTGCCTAATGTGCTGTTCGGTGATGGTCTAATATCATCCATTTGGTTTTCCCTTTTTAATAAAGGGCAGGTACGCTTTATTGACAACGACAAAAGTCGCTAGTTGAATAAAGACCAGCATGGCGGAGCGTTATGAAATAGCCACTCCATCTGCCGAGGACACCCCGCCTCAAACGTTATAAAAATTACTTTTGCATGCGAGTTAAGGCATGCAAAAAAGTGCTACGGCAGGTCTTCTGGCTTTCAGGTCGTCATCATTTTGCTAGCCTTCCCGAACATGTGTTCAGTGGCAAGTAATCACAAAATGACTCGCTGATTACAGCTGCGGGGGCAGCCCCGGAATTGAAATTTGTTAAGAAACAAACCTCGCACCGGATTCCCTTTTATCTTGAATTTCGATTGAAATTTAAGAACCGTATGTATGGACTATAACGCAATATGGAGGTGCATTTCAACAACAAAAACACAATATATTGATAATTTATTAAATTATTTTCTACATGTATGTTTTATAAGCTTTTTTATTAATTCAATAACTACACTGTTACTGTAAGGGTGGCCCTCAAGCTTTTTGCTACCTGCACCATATTCTGTAGCGCCTGCTTAGTTTCTTCCCAACCACGCGTTTTCAAACCGCAATCTGGGTTAATCCATAAGCGCTCTGCTGGAATCACTTCAAAAGCGCGCTTCATTAGTTTTTCCATTGCCTCGATGCTAGGCACACGTGGCGAGTGAATATCATACACACCTGGGCCAATGTCATTTGGGTAAGAAAATTTGCCAAAGCCATCCAACAATTCCATGGCAGAGCGTGAGGTTTCAATCGTGATGACATCCGCATCCATCGCCGCAATCGCTGGCAAAATATCGTTAAACTCGGCATAGCACATATGCGTGTGAATCTGCGTATCGTCTTTGGCAACACTGGCTGAGAGTTTGAATGCTCGCACTGCCCAAGCTAGATAAGCTGCCCATGCGGTTTTTTGTAACGGTAAACCTTCACGCAAAGCGGGCTCATCAATTTGGATTATCGCAATGCCGGCTTTTTGCAAATCGTCTACTTCGTCACGTATTGCTAAAGCGAGTTGCAGTGCTGTGGTTTCACGCGGCTGGTCATCGCGCACAAACGACCATTGCAGCATGGTGATTGGGCCTGTGAGCATGCCTTTGACCGGGCGAGCTGAAAGAGATTGCGCAAAGCGCGTAATTTCAACCGTCATTGGCTGTGGCCTGTATACATCGCCATAAATCACAGGTGGTTTCACGCAGCGTGAACCGTAACTTTGTACCCAGCCATTTTGCGTAAACACATATCCAGCCAGTTGCTCGCCAAAATACTCCACCATGTCGTTACGTTCCGCTTCCCCATGTACAAGTACATCCAAGTCAATTTCTTCCTGCTGGGCAATAGCATAAGCAATGTGTGACTCCATATCCGCATCGTATTTGCTTTGGCTGATTTCTCCTTTTTTAAACGCTGCACGGCTGGCACGAATATCCGGTGTCTGTGGGAAAGAGCCAATCGTCGTTGTGGGTAATAAGGGTAAACTTAACTTTGTTTTTTGCACTTCTGCGCGTATTTTAAAGACGCTCTCTCGATCTTCGTTGACCAGATCAAGCCCTAAAATGCGCGCCTTTACTGCATGGTTATGTACGCGCTCTGAACTGTTACGCGATGCAATCGCTGCGCGTGAAATACTTAACTCGCTCGCAACAGAATCAACACCCTGGTTTAATGCTTTGGCAATAGTATTCAGTTCATCTAATTTTTCATCTGCAAACGCTAACCAGGATTTAATCTCGGCATCTAATTTAACTTCGTGTTCCAATGTCACTGGTGTATGCAGCAGCGAGCAACTTGGCGCGAGCCACAAACGGTCACCTAAACGTTGTGCCCAAGGTTCTAACAATGCCAGCGCTTTGTCTAAATCAGTGCGCCAGATATTGCGCCCATCAACCACACCAGCAGATACTACCCAATAACTAGGAATGGCGTTCACCCAGGGTCCGAGTTGTTCTGGCGCCCGCACGCAATCAATATGAATACCATCAACTGGCAATTGAGTGATATAACCTTGGTAATGGGAGACATTTGCAAAATAAGTAGTCAACAGCAATTTTGGACGTGCAATTCTGAACTGCGCATAAGCACGCTCAAATGCCTTTAGCCAAGCATTGTCTAAATCCAGCGCAAAGATGGGTTCATCTATCTGTACCCATTCCACTTTTTTAGCGTGCAACTCTTGTAGCAGATAAACATATTGCTGCGCTAGGCTATCCAATAAATCCAGTTTATTGATACCACGCGCCTTACTAAGATAAAGAAAGCTTGCTGGCCCTAATAATACAGGCTTGATATTGTCCGCAAGCTTTTGTGCTTCATCTACTTGGCTTAAAAAATCCTGCGCATTAAGCGAAAACTGGGTATCAGCATTTAACTCCGGCACGATGTAGTGATAATTAGTATCTAACCACTTGGTCATTTCCATCGCAGGCTGCTCAAGATTACCGCGTGCTAATGAGAAGTAAGCGTTTTCGGGGGAAATACTTTTTTCACCGAAAGGCAGTTTATCAAAGCGTGCAGGCTGTGCGCCAAACAACACCGTGTGGTCTAGCACATGGTCATATAGCGAGAAGTCATTGCAGGTGATAAATGCCAACCCTGCATCTTGCTGCTTTTGCCAATGCTTAGCACGAAGCGACTTTGCAAGCTGCTGCAAATCGGCAGAAGATGACTCCTTTCGCCAAAACGATTCTAGTGCAAACTTTAATTCGCGTTTTTCGCCTATACGCGGATAGCCTAGTAAGTGTGTTATTGCCATGAAACTTCATCCAAAAATATAAAGCTGTCATTTTTAAATAACTAAATATTTTAATAAAGCGAAAGTTTTTGTGTTAAATTTGAATTAAATTCATATATGAAAATTTTATGCTTGAAATCCGTCATTTGAAATCGCTTAAAGCCATTGCCGAAACAGGCAAGCTAGGCTTGGCCGCAGAGCGTGTCTTTTTAACGCAATCTGCGCTTTCTCACCAAATACGCGCTCTAGAAACCCATTACAACATCGTGTTATTCAAACGTAGCTATGCTGGCTTGCGCTTCACGCCGGCAGGTCAACGCTTGCTAGATTTAGCCAACGAGTTGTTGCCACTGATTGAACAGTCTGAACGCGATTTGATTCGCCTGAAAAGTGACCAATCTGGTGAGCTTAGAATTGTTTTAGAGTGTCATACTTGCTTTGATTGGTTAACGCCGGTGATGGATGCCTTCAGGCGCGCCTGGCCAGAAGTTGAGGTTGATTTGGTAGCCGGGTTTCATAGCGACCCATGGCATTTATTGCATGCAGGTAAAGCAGACGTGGTGATAGGCGGCTTACCTGAAAAAATAAAAGATTTACAGCATCTTGCCTTGTTTAAGTTCGAAATCATGGCGGTGTTGCCGCCAGATCATGCTTTGCGTAATAAGTCACGCTTATTAGCCGCAGATTTTGCCAATGAAACGCTCATCACTTACCCTGTGCCAGAAGCGCGCATTGACATCATTCGGCAAGTGTTACAGCCTGCTAACATCCATTTCAACCGTCGCACAGCCGAGCTCACTATTGCTATTATGCAGTTGGTGGCCAGCCGTCGTGGTATCGCAGCATTACCCAGTTGGGGCATTCAAAATTATGTTGAGCACGACTATGTGATTGCCAAACATATTGGCACGAGCGGTTTATGGTCTGAACTTTACGCAATCGGCACTAGCGAGATGATGGTGCGCCCGTATGCCAAAGACCTAGCCCGTATTATTCGGGATGTTTGTGCAGAAAACTTGAAGGGTATCAAGTTGTTAGAGTCAAAACAAATTAACCTATAACAACATGCTCTGCAGACCAATATCCATGTGGCCTGCAAGGCGGAATATGACGTCAGCCTAATTTTAGGTGACGGATATATAAAGCTATTTCACAAGGTTGTTTTATAATTCTGCCCAAAAAACTCCGTCATCAAAAAATCCTCTAGCCCGGCACTATCTTCTTGCCGTGCTGAGAGCACAATAGTGCGCCCCAAGCGGTGCGATTCCCAGTTAAAATCGCCTTGGTAATGTTCGCGTATTAGACTAATCATGCGACGGATCATCACCCGTCGCACGTCTTCGCCGCGACCAGCTTCCACCTCAAAATATTGGCGATGCGAGGCACTGAAATCGCCCACCCAGCCTAAAAAGGTAAAGGTAGCGCTACTATTACTTAAACTGGTGATTTCAAATATCCCATTGGCACCATTCTGGAAATTACTCTTGATCTTGGCATCGCGCTTTTCTTCCTCACTGGGGCCTCTTTCTTTAGCCACGGCTTCGGCATTAATCTTGGCGGCACTGGCCTCTTCTGCGTCGCGCTCGGCACGTTTCTTGTTCACATAGGCCAGCATATCGGTTGGCTTGTCGTCAGGTTTAGTCGGCAAATTATTAGGCGTAGGCACAGGAGTCGAAAGCACATCAGGCACAGAGAAATCTGATGATTTAGGTATTTTGCTTTTTGGCTTGGTCATTACTTTTGGTTTTTTGATAGGCTCTGCAGGCGGTTCTGGTATTGGCTCCTGTGGCAATATTTCTGGCAATGGCGCTGGCGGCGTTTCTGCTTGCTCAGGTTGCGCCAACACAACTTCAAATGGTGGAGGCTTTACCTCTGGTGCTTGTTTAAACTTTGGCACCACAAAAAAGAAAATCAATGCGTGAATCAGCAGGGAAACGATAAACGCAACGAGCGTATTCCGGCTAATACTTAACCGAAAATGTCTGTCAATTTTTGGCGTTTGCAAAAACGCTTCGAACGCATTGTTACTAGGTAATTTTGTTGCCATTAATGTTGAATTACCATTTAATAATTAATTTCTTGCCAAGTTTTTTCAAGTCGTTTAATCGAGACTGGAAATGGCGTTTTGAGTTCCTGTGCAAACAACGAAACACGCAGCTCCTCAATGAGCCAGCGATAGCTCAGCAAGTCAGGTGAAATAAGGCTTCCGGCTTGTTGCAATTGATTAACTCTATCTTGCCATTTTTGCCACAACAGTCCCACGCTGGCCGCGTTCTTACCATCGCGGTCCGGGTTAGCCGGTTGTTTTTGGATACGTAAATTGAGTGCTTTTAAATAGCGTGGAACATGCTGCAAATGTGCCCAGGGTGTCTGCGTAAAACAATTCTTATACACTAACAACTGCACCTGTTGCTCAACATCCCTTTTAAGACGATTGACTGTGGCCGACATTTTAGCTTGGCTATTGATTAAGCTTTGGTATTCTGTGGCAATCGCCTGTGCTTGCCTTGCCACTGCCTCACTGACCGCGGGTAGACGTGTCCTGGCGCGTTGTTTTAACTGCATAAATTCCGCATTACTGCGCGGTAAATCATCCTCACCAATAAAGGCACGGTCAGCTATGGCGGTTAACATATCTTCGCGCAAATCATCAGGCGACATGATGTTTCTAAACACCAGCGCATATTGATTGAAATTGGGCAGGCCTTTTTCCAGCTGCTTTACCTGCTCTTTTAACTCAAAGCGCATCAGCCGCGCAACGCCCCGGCGGTGATTCGTTTCAGCCTCCTGCACGGTATCAAACAGCTTTACAGAAACCGCGTCAATATTATCTTCCAGCGCAGGATAACCCGTCACTTTCAAGCCATCACGCTCGAAACTCAGGGTTTGCGGCAGGTCGCCAAAATCCCACTGTTTGAGGTTAGTTTTTTCGATATCAGGAGAAGTATTTCTAAACGTCAATTGTGCCGCTTGGCCAAGCTGCTTTTGCAGTGCGCGCCAATCTCGACCCATCGCCAGTTCACGCCCTGCATCATCGACTACGCTAAAGTTCATTAAATGATGTGGTGGGATGTCATTCAGCACCCAATCATCTTGGCTAATTTTTAACGTTGTTTTATGCTGGATGTAGCTGGCCAATGTCTCTAATAGCGGTACATTGGGCTGGTTTTCAGCATGCTGCAAAAAGCCTGTGACAAACTCCGGCACCGGCACGCAAACCCGCCTAAAACTTTTCGGTAGCGCCTT
>JAKFDL010000044.1:0-22930 GCA_036676175.1 Methylotenera sp.
TTCCCCATGCGTGAACATACTAAATTTCCGGAGAGTATGATTCACGATTTGGTGTTGATGAAGCTGAATGCAGTTGGTTTGCGTGGCGCACATCAATTGAAACCCACCGAGCTATCTGGGGGCATGGCGCGTCGTGTCGCGTTAGCACGTGCCATTGCGCTAGACCCGGATATCGTCATGTATGACGAGCCCTTTGCTGGGCTAGACCCCATTTCGATGGGTGTGATTTGCGATTTAATCCGCACCTTAAACGATGCACTGGGCACGACGTCTATTATCGTATCGCACGATGTAAAAGAAACCTTCTCAATTGCCGATTATGTGTATTTTGTCGCTAATGGCACAGTAGCAGCCGAAGGCACGCCAGATGATTTAATAAAGTCTACACTGCCATTTGTACACCAATTTGTGCATGGTGAGAAAGATGGTCCAGTGCCTTTCCATTATGCTGCAAATGACTATCAGCAAGAGTTGCTAAATTTTGGTAGCAAAGCCAAGCGCGGAGGACGTAGCGTATGATGCACTCCGGTTTATTAGTGAGTTTAGTGCGCACCTTGCGCAATATCGGCAATCGTTTTACTGAACGCATTTGGCGTTTGGGCGCTGGTGCTCGCTTGTTCGGGCTAACTTTAATTTCATCGGGCGAAAGTTTCCGTAGGCTGCATCTCACCATCCGTGAAGTATATTTTACCGGCGTAATGTCGCTCATCATTATTGTGGTTTCAGCTTTTTTTGTCGGTATGGTGCTGGCCTTGCAAGGCTACAATACGTTGCAGCGCTATGGTTCGTCAGAGGCAATTGGCGTATTAGTTGCGTTAGCTTTGGTGCGCGAGCTTGGCCCTGTAGTCACTGCCTTATTGTTTGCTGGCCGAGCCGGTACTGCGATTACCGCTGAAATTGGCTTAATGAAGGCCACCGAGCAATTATCCGCGATGGAAATGATGGCCGTGAGCCCTATATCGCGCGTGATAGCACCAAGATTTTGGGCGGGTGTGATTTCAATGCCAATTTTAAACGTACTGTTTTGCATGGTCGGTATCTTAGGCGGCTACTTAGTGGCGGTGCCACTGATAGGGGTGGATGCAGGTGCGTTCTGGTCACAAATGCAGGCCAATGTGGATTGGCGGCTAGACATTCTTAATGGGGTAATCAAAAGCGTGGTATTTGGCGTTGCCTGTACCATGATTGCTTTATTTGAAGGTTACGACGCACCCCCCACAGCCGAAGGCGTCAGCCGCGCTACCACAAGAACCGTGGTCACATCCTCATTGGTGGTATTGGGCCTAGATTTTGTATTAACCTCATTTATGATTAGCTTATAAAGTCGACTTTATTTAAAATTAATCTTTAAAAATTAAACTTATTACTAAATTAATCCTAAAAGATTAATTTGTGCGGGAGCAAGCAATGGAAAGAACAACGATAGATTTATGGGTGGGCATTTTTGTGGCACTCGGCGTAGCAGCTTTGTTGGGCTTGGCGATGAAAGTGGGTAACCTGACGACGAACACTATAGGCGAAACCTACAATGTGACTGCTAATTTTGAAAATATTGGTGGCTTAAAACCGCGCGCGCCGGTGAAGAGTGCGGGCGTAGTGGTTGGGCGTGTGGCTGATATCACACTTGATCCGGCAACTTTTGAGGCAGTGGTCAGTCTCACCATTGATAAGCGCTTTAGCTTTCCTAAAGATACCTTTGCAAACATCTATACTGCCGGCCTGCTTGGCGAGCAATATCTTGGTTTAGAAGCTGGTGGTGACGAGGTTAACTTGGCAAATGGTGATAAAATCACGCAAACGCAGGATGCGGTTGTGTTAGAAAAAATGATTAGCCAGTTTTTATATAACAAAGCATCAGAAACTAAAGAAGATGCTCCATCTTCCAAGCCGGCAGAATCAACCAAAGCTGATGATGACGCGTTAGGTGCCAATCCATTAGATGACATAATTAAACCAGAAGCCAAATAATAAAAATTAGTACCAAATTAAAAGGAATAAATGATGAATAAACTATTACTTGCCCTAAGTATGTTGTGTTTTAGCTTAACCGCTTTTGCCATTGAGGCGCCTGATGCGCTGGTAAAAAGAACTGCTGAAGATGTGTTGGCTACCGTGAAAAGCGATAGTGAGATTCAAGCTGGCAATCAAGAAAAAATATTTGCACTAACTGAAGAAAAAATTCTGCCAAACTTTAATTTTGATAAAGTTTCTCGTTTGGTATTAGGTAAAAATTGGACTAAAGCGACGCCCGAGCAAAAAACAGGATTCCAGACAGAATTCCGTACATTGTTGATTCGCACTTATGCCACCGCGCTATCAAAATATAAAAATCAAACCATTGAATACAAGCCTTTGCGTATGGCAGAAGGTGCAACTACGGTTTCAGTTAAAACTGCAATTGTGCAACCAGGCGGTCAGCCAATTGCAGTAGATTACTCGCTGGAAAAGCAGGCAGATGCTTGGAAGGTGTATGACATCGTAATTGAAGGTGTGAGCTTGGTGACCAATTACCGAGGCCAATTTGCTGAAGAGATTCGTCAAAATGGTCTAGATAGCCTCATTAAAAAGCTCGCCGATAAAAACAAAGCGGCCACGGCTAAAAGTGGCGCATCACAACAGACTGCCGAACAAAAATTAGCCAATTAAATGCTAAGCCAAGTCAGCCAAATTGATAACCACTGGATTGTGAGTGGTGATGTTGTGATTGCCACCGTTGGTTCATTGCTGTCAGCAAGCAAAACTTTGGCTTTTAAAACAGAAACTACGATTGATTTTGCGCAAGTGACTGACATCGACACCTCAACCATCAGCCTGATTTTAGAGTGGAAACGTCGCGCACAACGTGAGAATAAACATATTGTGCTGGCAAATTTACCCGATAACTTAAAAAGTTTGTCGCAGCTTTACGGGGTAGATGAGTTCATTAATTAGCTGGTTATTGGCAGTATTTGAAATTGAATCGTATTTAAATTTAACAATTAGGCCCCATCTATCAGGTGGGGTTTCGTTTTTATAATATTAACTAATCGAGCAAGCAGTGACCATTCCAGCCATTCATATCGAGCAAGTACACAAGCGCTTTGGCAGTTTAAATGCACTTAACGGAATTGATTTAACCATTCACCAGGGCGAGTTTTTTGGCCTGCTAGGGCCAAACGGCGCAGGTAAATCAACGTTGATCAATATCATGGCTGGTTTACTCAAGCCCACGCAGGGCAAAATTTCAGTCATGGGTCACGACGTAGTGAATGATTATCAAGCGGCGCGCTTGAATTTAGGGGTGGTGCCGCAAGAGCTAGTGTTTGACCCATTCTTTAATGTACGTGAAATGTTGCGCTTTCAGGCTGGTTATTTTGGCCGTGGTAAAGAAAATGACGCTTGGGTAGATGAGGTGATTGAAAGTTTGGGTTTAAGCGATAAAGCCCATACCAATATGCGCAAGCTTTCAGGGGGTATGAAACGACGTGCTTTAATTGCACAGGCGCTAGCGCACAAGCCACCTGTCATTGTGCTAGATGAACCGACTGCAGGTGTAGACGTTGAGCTGCGCCAGATTATGTGGGGCTTTATTAAAAAGCTCAATGCCGAGGGCCACACCATTATTCTAACCACCCATTATTTAGAAGAGGCGGAAACGCTTTGTGAGCGTGTGGCGATGATGAAACAGGGCGAAATTGTAGCGTTAGATACTACCGCCAATTTATTGAACAAACTCGCGGGTAAAAACTTACGCCTAAAATTAAACGCTGCGCTACCAACCAGTTTGTTACCATTACTCAAAAATGGCGAAAACGGTATTTATACACTGGCACTTAGCGAATTGAATCAAGTGGAATTTGTGATGAGTGAGTTGCGTAAAGCCAAGCTGAATGTAGAAGATATGCAACTGTTTGAGGCTGATTTAGAGGATGTATTTATGTCACTTGTCGGTGGGAATATGGATAGCAAATGAATCTAAATAAGCAAATAGACGGGGCGTTTACAGGCCGCATGGATATTGGCTCCTGGCGCGGTTCTTATACACTGTTTAAAAAAGAAATATTGCGCTTCTGGCGTGTGGCATTTCAAACCATTGCTTCGCCAGTGCTCACTGCATTGTTATATTTGCTGATATTTTCCCATGTGCTGGAATCGCACGTGCAAGTCTACAAAGGGGTGCCATACACGGCGTTTTTGATTCCTGGCCTCATTATGATGTCGTTGCTGCAAAATGCCTTTGCCAATAGCTCATCCAGCCTTGTGCAATCCAAAGTAATGGGCAGCATCATTTTTATTTTGCTGACCCCGCTCACATATTTACAATTTTTTAGCGCGTTTTTGGCCGCTGCCATTGTGCGCGGGCTCATGGTGGGCTTGGCGATTTACTTGATGGCTATCTGGTTTGTCGATTTGCCGATTGTCTACCCACTTTGGATAGTCGTCTTTGCGCTGTTAGGTAGTGCCTTACTGGGTACATTTGGCATTATCGCGGGTATATGGGCCGATAAATTTGACCAAATGGCAGCATTCCAAAATTTTGTCATTATGCCGCTGACGTTTTTATCGGGTGTGTTCTATTCAATTCATTCATTACCGCCGGTGTGGCAAACCATCTCAAAATTCAACCCGTTTTTTTACATGATAGATGGGTTTAGATACGGCTTTTTTGGCAAAGGCGACATTTCACCGTGGATTAGCCTAGCTGTAGTGGCTGCATTTTTATACGGGTTAGCATGGCTAGCGCTAAAAATGTTAAAATCTGGCTATAAATTAAGAGGTTGATGAATTGTTAAGTGCTCAGCAATTACAAAGTTACATTACGCAGCACCTAAGTTGCGATTTTATTGAAGTGCGCGGCGATGACGGCACGCATTTTGAGGCAACGATTGTCAGCCCGGCATTTGAAGGCAAACGCATGGTGCAACAGCATCAATTGGTTTATGGCGCACTGGGTGACCGCATGCGCGCAGAGATTCACGCGCTGAGTATGCAAACCTATACGCCCAAGCAGTGGATTGAATTAAAGGGCTTAAATTAAAAGCCTAAAAATAGAATACAGAATAGGAGCAAGCAATGGACGCACAAGCAACAATTAAACAAACAGTCACCAGTAATAATGTGGTGCTATATATGAAAGGTAGCCCACAGTTTCCACAATGTGGCTTCTCAAGCCTGGCGACACAAATTTTAAATGCCTGCAACGCGCAATATGTAACGGTAGACGTGCTGCAAGATCAAGCGGTTCGCGAAGGCATCAAGCAATATGCCAACTGGCCAACTATTCCACAATTGTATGTTAAAGGTGAATTTATCGGCGGCAGTGACATTATGCGCGCCATGTACGAAAGCGGCGAGCTACAAACTCTATTGGCTGAAGTTAAGTCCGCTGAGATTAAATAATTGGACAAGCTGATTATTGAAGGTGGCCGCCAGTTAAATGGTGAGGTTACGATTTCTGGCGCAAAAAATGCGGCATTGCCAATTTTATGTGCCGCTTTACTTGCTGAAACACCGCTGCATTTAAGCGCAGTTGCGGCCTTGAAAGATATTGATACGACCATCAAGCTGCTCGACACCATGGGTGTAAAAATCACCCGTGAGGCTGATAGAGTTTCGCTTGACGCCAGCGATGTACAGTCATTTGAGGCAACGTATGAAATGGTGAAAACCATGCGTGCGTCTATTTTGGTGCTTGGCCCCTTACTAGCGCGTTTTGGTACAGCGCGTGTTTCGTTGCCGGGCGGCTGTGCCATTGGTTCACGACCTGTCGATTTGCACATTAAAGGCCTTCAAGCCATGGGCGCTGCCATACACATTACCCACGGCTACATTCAAGCCAGTACGTTGCATTTGCCAAACCGGCGCTTGCAAGGCGCACGTTATTACATGGATATGGTGACAGTCACTGGCACCGAAAACCTGATGATGGCTGCTGCTTTGGCGGAGGGTAAAACGACTTTGGAAAATGCCGCAAAAGAACCGGAAGTGGTAGATTTAGCCGAATGTTTGAATAAAATGGGCGCCAATATTACTGGTGCTGGTACCGATGTCATTACCATTATAGGTGTTGAAAAGCTGCATGGTGCGAACCACAACATTGTTTGTGACCGGATCGAGGCAGGCACTTATATGGTGGCTGCCGCGATGGCTGGCGGCGAAGTGAAGCTGCATAATGCACGTGCCGATTTGCTGGATGCGGTGATTGAAAAGCTGCGTGAAGCGGGCGCTGAAGTGAAAGTAAGTAAACTGGAAAATACCATCACCGTAAAAAGTAATGGCAAATTAAAAGGCGTGAATATACGTACTGCGCCACATCCAGCGTTTCCTACTGATATGCAGGCACAATTTATGGCACTGAACACAGTGGCTGAGGGCGTGGCCAAAGTGACCGAAACCATTTTTGAAAACCGCTTTATGCACGTGCAAGAAATGCAGCGCCTTGGCGCAGATATCAGCATTGACGGCAATACTGCTTTAGTAAAAGGCGTAGCGTTCTTAGATGGCGCCACAGTCATGGCAACAGATTTACGCGCTTCTGCCAGCCTAGTGTTAGCTGGGTTAGTGGCGCGTGGCGAAACAGTGATAGAGCGGATCTACCACTTAGACCGTGGCTACGAGTTACTGGAAGAGAAGTTTACAAAATTAGGCGCCAGTGTGCGCAGAAGTCACTAAAAGTATTATTAATATGATAACCATAGCACTTTCAAAAGGCCGAATCTTTGAAGAAACCACGCCACTGTTAGCGGCGGCGGGTATTAGTGCGCTTGAAGACCCTGAATCTTCGCGCAAACTGATTATTGGCACGAATCGAGAAGATGTCAGGTTGATTATTGTGCGCGCGACGGACGTGCCTACGTATGTGCAGTATGGGGCGGCCGATTTAGGTATTGCAGGTAAAGACGTGCTGGATGAGCACGGCGGGGAAGGCTTGTATCAGCCGCTTGATTTGCAAATTGCCAAATGCAAAATGATGGTAGCGGTGCGCAGCGATTTTGATTATGAGGCTTCCATTCGCCAAGGAGCGCGGCTTAAAGTCGTTACCAAGTATGTTAAAGTGGCGCGTGAGCATTTTGCTGCCAAAGGCATGCATGTCGACCTGATTAAGCTTTATGGCAGTATGGAGCTAGGTCCTTTAGTTGGGCTGGCTGATGCGATTGTGGATTTAGTCAGCACTGGCGGTACTCTGCGCGCTAATAACTTAAAGGCAGTAGAAGAAATTGGCGATATCAGTTCGCGACTTGTGGTGAATCAAGCTTCATTTAAATTAAATCGTACGCATCTGAAGCCGATTATCGAAAGTTTTAGCGCTGCAATACAAAGTGCCGCTAAGTAATTTTAGTATGAAAATTAGACGTTTATCTACTCAAGACAAGAATTTTGATGCGGATTTAAAAGCCTTGCTGGCATTTGAAACTGCACAGGATGACAGCGTTGATACGGTGGTAGCCAATATTCTAAAAGATGTAAAAAGCCGTGGCGATGCTGCGGTATTGGAATACACCAATAAATTTGATAATACTAATGCAAGTAGCCTGAAATCATTGGAAATAAGTCAAAAAGAACTGCGAGCAGCTTTGGATGGCCTGCCAGTCAATAGTCGCGCCGCATTGCAGGCAGCTGCCGACAGGGTGCGCAATTATCACGAAAAACAAGTGATGCAGTCATGGAGTTATCAAGAACCTGATGGTACGCTGCTTGGTCAGCAAGTGACTGCGCTAGATCGCGTAGGTTTGTATGTGCCAGGTGGTAAAGCGGCCTATCCTTCAAGTGTGTTGATGAACGCGATTCCCGCAAAAGTGGCAGGGGTAGGCGAATTAATTATGGTGGTGCCTACACCCAATGGCGAAAGAAACCAACTGGTGCTGGCGGCTGCTGCGATTGCTGGCGTAGACCGCATATTTTGCATTGGCGGCGCACAAGCAGTGGGTGCGCTTGCCTATGGTACTGAGACGATTCCGCAGGTAGATAAAATTACCGGCCCTGGCAATGCCTATGTAGCAGCTGCCAAGCGTCGTGTGTTTGGCGTGGTAGGTATTGATATGGTAGCTGGGCCGTCGGAGATTTTGGTGATTTGCGATGGTAAAACTGACCCCAACTGGATTGCTATGGATCTGTTTAGCCAAGCAGAACATGATGAATTAGCGCAAGCTATTTTGTTGTCACCTGATGCTGCTTTTTTAGATGCAGTAGCTGTCAGCATGCAAAAATTGGTAAAAGAGATGCCGCGCGCAGACATTATTAACACTTCGATTACTGACCGTGGTGCCTTAATTCTGACTAAAGATATAGACGAAGCAATTGAAATCAGCAATTACATTGCGCCAGAACATTTGGAGCTTTCGGTAGAAAATCCGCTTGAAATGAGTAAAAAAATTAAGCATGCAGGGGCTATTTTTATGGGACGCGATACTTGCGAAGCGCTGGGCGATTATTGCGCAGGGCCAAATCATGTGTTGCCGACATCGCGCACGGCTCGCTTTAGTTCACCACTGGGCGTGTATGATTTTCAAAAGCGCTCAAGCTTAATTATGGTGTCTCCAGAAGGCGCACAGATACTGGGTCGCGTGGCATCTACTTTAGCGCATGGTGAAGGTTTGCAGGCACATGCGCGTTCTGCTGAGTATCGCTTAAAAAGCTAAAGTATGAGCAAATTATGGAGTGAGGTTGTTCATGGGCTAACACCCTATGTGCCAGGCGAGCAGCCCAAGCTAAACAATCTGGTTAAGCTAAACACCAACGAAAATCCGTATGGCCCTAGTCCAAAAGTGATTGCCGCTTTGCAGCTAGAAGCTGCTGAAACGCTTCGTTTGTACCCAGACCCCAATTCGGACAAGTTAAAAGCTGCGATAGCTGAGAACTTTAGTTTACAAGTTAATCAGGTATTTGTTGGCAATGGTTCTGATGAAGTGTTGGCGCATGTGTTTCAAGCCTTACTCAAACATAGTAGACCGCTGTTATTTCCGGATATTACCTATAGCTTTTATCCCGTTTACTGTGGGCTATATGGCATTGAATCCGAAACTATTGCTCTAAATGACCGATTTGAAATTGACATTGACGATTACGACAGACCCAACGGCGGTATTGTTTTTCCTAATCCCAATGCGCCGACTGGCGTGCCTTTACCGTTAGCCGAGATAGAGAGGCTGCTCAAATTTAACACGGAATCGGTCGTAGTGATTGATGAAGCTTATGTCGATTTTGGTACAGAATCCGCTGTGAAGCTGATTAACACTTACCCGAATTTGCTGGTAACGCAGACACTTTCTAAGGCACGCTCTTTAGCTGGTTTACGCGTTGGTTATGCGCTTGGACATCCTGATTTAATCCAAGCCCTTATTCGCGTTAAGGATAGTTTTAATTCATACCCCATTGACCGTTTTGCCGAGGCGGGCGCAACCGCCGCCATGCTAGATAAAGCCTATTTTGAGCAAACTTGTGAAAAAGTAATGGCCACGCGAGCCGCATTAGTAGTGGGTTTGCAGGCGCTTGATTTTGAAGTGCTACCATCGGGCGCCAACTTTGTTTTTGCTAAACATAAAACACGTGACGGTGCAGAGCTTACTGAAAAGTTGCGCGAAAAAAGCATCATTATTCGACACTTTAAAAAGCCTGCACGTATCGCCCCTTATCTACGTATTACCATCGGTACCGATACGCAAACAAAACAGCTACTTGACGCGTTGGTTGCAATTTTAAATTAATTGCAAAAATCCACTAAAGTATTGAAACAAAACCTAAATTGCGGTTATTATGTGCGAATGTACAAAATATGAATATAATATTTTGTAAAATTTATTTTTGACCCGCAAAATATTATTTTTTAATCGATTATTATAAGCTCGGAGGAGTAAGCACCATGGCACAAACCCAAATGGCACTAGATTCACTAGATTTTGATGCAACTGTTGCATTGGCAACTAAAGTTGCGCCACACGTTGATATTTTAGAAATCGGTACACCTTGCATCAAACACAATGGTATCGAGCTGCTCAAAACATTACGCGCTAAATTTCCAAACAACAAAATCTTGGTAGATCTTAAAACAATGGATGCTGGTTTTTACGAAGCTGAGCCATTTTACAAAGCTGGTGCTGACATTTGCACGGTATTAGGTACTGCAGATATTGGTACGATTAAAGGTGTAATTGATGTTGCTAACAAATACGGCAAAATGGCACAAGTTGATTTGATTAACGTAACAGACAAAAAAGCCCGTACATTAGAAGTGGCTAAATTAGGCGCACACATCATTGGCGTGCACACAGGTTTAGATCAACAAGCGGCTGGTCAAACGCCATTTGTGGATTTAGCGATGGTGACCGGTTTAAATACCGGCGCTAAAGTTTCTGTTGCAGGTGGTGTAAAAGCTGCAACAGTGCGTCAAGTGGTAGATGCCGGTGCTGATATTGTTGTAGCAGGCGCTGCAATTTACGGTGCAGCAGATCCAGCAGCTTCAGCTGCTGAAATTACTGGTTTAGCACGTGCTGGCAATGCTAGTGCTGGTGGCATGGGTAAATTACTGCCGTGGGCATTGATTGCAGGTGCAATATTACTTGGTTTGTATCTATTAAAAGGTGGCAATACAGTTGAAGAAGCGCCAGTGGCTGACACAGCGGTAGAGCAAGTTCAAGAAGCAGCTCCAGCAGAAGCAGCTCCAGCAGAAGCAGCTCCAGCAGAAGCAGCTCCAGCAGAAGCAGCTCCAGCAAACTAGTTTTAAGCTAATATAAAAAGCCGGCCTGTAGGTCGGCTTTTTATTTGTCATTGTGCCAAATAATAATAGTGCAAAAGCACTAAAGATTTAGTTTAAAATGTAATTTAGGTTAAAATGCCTTAAATTATTCATTATCAATTAGTTAACTTAATTAATTCAAAGCACATGCGCCAAGCAGAAGTTACCCGCAACACTTTAGAAACGCAAATTACTGTAGCCATCAATCTTGATGGCACAGGTGCCTCACAGTTTAATACTGGCTTGGGATTTTTAGACCATATGCTCGATCAAATAGCCCGCCATGGCCTGTTTGATATTGCGGTGACTGCCAAAGGTGATTTGCATATTGATGCACACCACACAGTGGAAGATATCGGCATCACATTAGGTCAAGCATTTGCCAAAGCAATTGGCGATAAAAAAGGCATTAACCGTTATGGGCACGCCTATGTGCCGCTAGATGAGGCGCTTAGCCGCGTAGTGCTCGATTTATCTGGTCGCCCAGGTTTGGAATTTAACTGTGAATTCACTCGCGCTGCGATTGGCGAGTTTGATGTCGATTTGGTGCATGAGTTTTTTCAAGGCTTTGTCAATCACGCCAACGTCACTTTGCACATTGATAATCTCAAGGGCCACAACTCGCACCATCAGTCAGAGACTATTTTTAAGGCGTTCGGTCGTGCCTTGCGCATGGCGGTGACATATGACGAGCGTATGTCAGGCATCATGCCTTCCACCAAAGGTAGTCTGTAAACTAAGCTTTCAATCGGTATGCAAAAAATAGATATTGCGGTTGTCGATTATGGCATGGGTAACCTGCGTTCGGTGTCTAAGGCGGTGGAACATGTGGCTGCGGGTAAATCGGTAGTGGTTACCAGCGATGCTGCAACCATTCAACGCGCAACACACGTTATTTTTCCTGGCCAAGGCGCAATGCCGGATTGTATGCGCGAACTGGATGCACGCAATCTTAGGTCGGCCATCATCGATGCGGCTAAAAACAAGCCTTTTTTAGGGATTTGCATCGGTATGCAATTATTGTTCGAGCATTCTGAAGAGGGCGATACTGCGGGGTTGGGTTTGCTGAAAGGCCAAGTTAAACGCTTTGCCGAAAAGCTGACAGATGAAAGCGGTGAAAAATTAAAGGTGCCGCATATGGGTTGGAACCGCGTGTATCAAACCCAGTCGCATGCGCTGTGGAATAATATCGAAGATGCTACGCGTTTTTATCATGTACATAGTTACTACACGGCGCCGCAAGATGGTACGCTCACTGCGGGCGAAAGCGAATATCCCAAGCGATTTACCACCGCAATTGCGTATGATAATATTTTTGCCACTCAGTTTCACGTGGAAAAAAGCGCGGCAGCGGGTTTGCAATTGCTTAATAACTTTGTAAACTGGAAACCCTAATCAAACTTTTTCGTTTCAATTAATTTCATACAAATCACTTAATAAAAATCATGCTTATTATTCCTGCGATTGATCTCAAAGACGGCCACTGTGTACGGCTAAAACAAGGCTTAATGGAAGAGTCCACCGTATTTTCGGAAGACCCGGGTGCCATGGCTCGGCATTGGGTCGACCAAGGCGGCAAGCGTTTGCATTTGGTGGATTTAAACGGTGCGTTTGCTGGTAAGCCCGTGAATGAAAGCGCGATTAAATCTATCGTGGCTGCGGCCAAAGGTGAAATTCCGATTCAATTGGGTGGCGGCATTCGCGACTTAGAAACGATAGAGCGCTATTTGGATGATGGTATTGATTATGTGATTATTGGCACGGCTGCTGTTAAAACACCAGGCTTTTTGCACGAGGCTTGCTATGCCTTCCCTGGTCAAATTATCGTCGGGCTGGATGCTAAAGATGGCAAAGTAGCAATTGATGGCTGGAGCAAACTCACTGGTCACGATGTGATTGACCTAGCTAAAAAATTTGAAGATTATGGCGTAAATTCAATTGTTTACACCGATATTGGCCGCGATGGCATGCTTACTGGTGTGAATATTGAGGCTACAGTGGCGTTGGCACAAGCGCTGACGATTCCTGTTATTGCCTCTGGCGGCTTAACTAATTTGGATGATGTCAAAAAACTGTGTGAAGTGGCGCACGAGGGTATTATTGGCGCGATTACTGGCCGCGCAATTTACGAAGGTACGATTGATTTTGCTGCTGCCCAAAAACTCGCAGACGAGTTAAGCATTTAATGGCACTGGCTAAACGCATCATTCCTTGCTTGGATGTGACGGACGGCCGTGTAGTCAAAGGGGTCAATTTTCTTGAGTTGCGCGATGCCGGTGACCCAGTTGAAATTGCTAAACGTTACGACGACCAAGGCGCAGATGAGCTGACGTTTTTAGATATCACTGCCAGCTCAGATAATCGTGGCCTGATTTTACACATAATTGAGCAAGTCGCTAGCCAAGTGTTTATTCCGTTAACAGTGGGCGGTGGTGTCCGTGAGGTTGAAGATGTGCGCCGTTTACTAAACGCAGGGGCAGATAAGGTCAGTATTAATACAACAGCTGTACTTAATCCGCAGATGGTTAAAGATGCGGCAGACCGCTATGGTTCACAATGTATTGTGGTCGCTATCGACGCAAAAAAAGTAGATAATCAACCATTCGAATGGGAAGTATTTACTCACGGTGGCCGTAAACCAACAGGGCTGGATGCAGTCAAATGGGCACAACATATGGTAGCGTTAGGCGCAGGTGAGTTGTTGGTGACCAGTATGGACAGGGATGGCACCAAAATTGGTTTTAATAACCCATTAAATCGTGCCATCAGCGATGCCGTAGAAGTGCCGCTAATCGCATCAGGTGGTGTGGGTAACTTGCAG
This sequence comes from Methylotenera sp., assembly GCA_036676175.1. GTDB lineage: Bacteria > Pseudomonadota > Gammaproteobacteria > Burkholderiales > Methylophilaceae > Methylotenera_A. The sequence continues at coordinate 13,533 of JAKFDL010000044.1, forward strand.
CATTTGGTTGATGGTGTCACGCTGGGTGGGGCAGATGCGGTGTTGGCCGCCAGTATTTTTCACTATGGTGAGTATACGGTGCAACAAGCTAAAGCTTACATGTCAGCGCAAGGTATTGAGGTTAGACAATGAGCTGGTTAGATGAAATTAATTGGGATTCTGAGGGGCTAGTACCTGTCATTGCTCAAGACTACAAAACTGGCAAAGTGTTGATGTTTGCCTGGATGAACCGCGAAGCATTGCAGTTGACTGAAGATACACAAAAAGCGGTTTATTTTTCGCGTAGTCGCAACAAATTATGGCGTAAAGGTGAAGAAAGCGGTCACACACAAAAGGTGCATGAGATTCGTGTAGATTGCGATGAAGACGTGATTTTATTGCGCATTGAGCAGGTTGGTGGCATTGCTTGCCATACTGGGCGCAACAGTTGTTTTTTTAAGAAATTAGAAGATGGCCACTGGAAAATTGACCAGCCTGTAATTAAAAACCCTGAAGATATCTATAAGCCCGTAGCCTAATATGAGTGACATTTTAAATCGACTTGCTGAAATGCTGGAATCGCGCAAAAGCGCTAATGCCGATAGCTCTTATGTGGCTAAGCTGTATGCCAAAGGCATGGATGCCATCCTCAAAAAAATTGGTGAGGAAGCGACTGAAACCGTTATTGCAGGCAAAGGCGGTAAGCGCGATGAGATTATTTATGAAACGGCAGATTTGTGGTTTCATACCCTAGTGATGCTGGCAAAAGCCGACATTAAACCGCAAGAGGTGTTGGATGAACTGGCTCGCCGTGAAGGGTTATCTGGAATTACCGAAAAGGAAAGTCGTCAAAAATGAGCGTCGACTGTATCTTCTGTAAGATTTTAGCTGGTGACATACCTGCCAAAAAAATCTATGAGGACGATGACGTGATTGCTTTTAACGATATTAAACCAATGGCAAAAGTGCACTTTTTGATTGTGCCTAAATTGCATGTGGAAAGTTTAAAAACCTGCGACACTTCACATCAAAACTTGCTGGGTAAAATGTTGTTATTAGCGCCAAAACTTGCGGCCGAGCAAGACTTGGTAGGCTTTAAAACACTGATTAATACCGGGCGCGAAGGCGGCCAGGAAGTGTTTCATATTCATGTGCATGTATTTGGCGGCGGCAGTATTTAGTTAAGGAGATTATGATGGGTTCATTTAGTTTATGGCATTGGTTAATTGTGTTGCTGATTGTGGTGTTGGTATTTGGCACTAAAAAATTACGTAATATGGGCAGCGATGTGGGCGGGGCGGTAAAAGAATTTAAGAAAGCCATGAAAGATGAAAATGGCAACGTGGTTGAAGGCGAAGTAACAGACAAGACTAAAGAATAAGCACGCGACGTGTTTGACGTATCTTTCTCAGAACTGTTCGTCATCGCAGTAGTGGCCTTACTGGTGATTGGCCCAGAAAAGTTGCCAAAAGTCGCCCGTACCATGGGTGCGTTTATGGGTCGCATGCAGCGTTATGTTGCGCAGGTAAAAGAGGAAGTCAACCGTGAAGTGCGCTTTGAAGAACTGCAAAAATTGCAGGAAGAAATCAAGCAATCAGTTGAAAGCAATCTTGTAAAACCTGTCGAGAAGGAAATGACCTCTCTGAAAGACAGTATCCATAAGCCCCTCAAACTTGCTGAAACAAAAGCTACCGCAGCTGGGCTAAAAGCCAAGATAAAGCCTGCAGTAACAAAGCGTGTCACAGGTAATAAGGTGAGGCCAAAAACTACCGAGCCTAGCGTTACTAAGCCGAAGCCAAGCACTAAGTCAAAAGCTGCTACGGCCAAAGTCGCGACTAAAACCAAATGACAGCATTAATTATATGACACCTACAGAATCGTTTATCTCGCATTTAATCGAGCTTAGAAATAGATTGTTGAAGGTGGTAGTGGGCTTGGTGTTGGTGTTTTTTGTGCTATTTCCATTTGCCAACAAAATCTATGCGCTATTAGCTGCGCCTATGCTGGCCAAATTGCCGGCAGGTGGCCAAATGATAGCCACCGCGGTGACGACACCGTTCTTTATCCCGATGAAAGTGGCGATGATGGCAGCATTTATCATTGCCTTGCCGCACACGCTATATCAAATTTGGGCGTTTGTGGCACCAGGATTGTATGCGCATGAGAAAAAATTGATGGTGCCGGTGATTGCCGCTAGCTGCTTGTTATTTCTGGCGGGAATGGCGTTTGCCTATTTTGCTGTATTTCCCGTGGTATTTGGCTTCATCGTCAGTAGTGCGCCAGCGGGGGTGGCGGTGATGACTGATATTGCCCAATATCTAGATTTTGTACTGACTTTATTTATGGCATTTGGCCTGGCGTTTGAAGTGCCGATTGCGGTGGTGCTGGTTGCGCGTTTTGGTTGGGTGACGATAGCACAATTGAAAGAAGCGCGCAGTTACGTGATCGTGGGGGCGTTTGTGTTGGGGGCTATTTTTACGCCACCCGATATCATCTCGCAATTTATGCTTGCGATCCCGCTTTGGTTACTTTACGAAGCTGGAATACTAATCGCGCAATATACCACGCCAAAAACCAATACCATTCGCGCTTGATTATCTACGCGCTGTGGCTGGCTTTGGCCGTTTGCCCACTGTAATGTCTACTGTGATTTCCTTAGTCGCGCGTGCAATCGTCAACTCAACTTTATCATTGGGCTTTAACGCCGCAATCATATTCAACATGCCGCTGCTATCAACCACTTCTTGCTTGTTGATTGCCAATAATACATCCCCTGCTTTTAAACCCGCAGCATCGGCGGGACTGCCGCGTAAAACGCCAGCAATGAGCGAGCCTTGCGGCTTACTCAGCTTGAAAGATTCCGCCAACTCAGGCGTAATATCTTGCGCTTCTATGCCTATCCAGCCGCGTGTGACGCTGCCATTCACCGCGATTTGTTCCATCACTTGCTTGGCAATGCTGGCAGGTATGGCAAAGCCGATACCCATGCTGCCGCCACTGCGCGAATAGATGGCGCTGTTAATACCGATTAAATTACCTTCTGCATCTATTAGTGCCCCGCCCGAGTTTCCGGGGTTAATCGAGGCGTCAGTTTGGATAAAATTTTCATAGGTATTAATCCCCAAATGGCTACGGCCAAGTGCGCTAATAATACCTTGCGTCACGGTTTGGCCAACCCCGAACGGGTTGCCTATAGCCAGTACTACGTCACCCACATTTAATTTCTCGTTGGCGGCAAAAGTGATTGCGGGCAAGTTTTCACCTTCAACTTTCAATACTGCCAAATCAGTGTCAGGGTCGGTACCTACTACCTTGGCAGCTAGTTTTCTGCCATCGGCTAATGCCACTTCAATTTCATCTGCGCTTGCCACCACATGATCATTAGTTAAAATCAGCCCTTGTTCACTGACGATGACGCCACTACCCAAACTATTTTCTAGCCTATCTTCTTCATTTTCAAACTGGTCGCCAAAGAAATGTTTAAATAACGGGTCATCTCTAAATTGCTCATTTGGATTAGGTGCAGCCAATTTACTCGTTGTAAAAATATTCACTACCGCCGGCATGGCTTTATTGGCAGCTGCGCTGTAACTGCCAGGGGTGATTGTTTTTGTTAACGTCCTGTTAGCTGGGCGTGATTCCACTTGATTGATGACAATGGCATCTTGCTTACTCTCAAGTAAATGTGGGTAAAACATCCTTAACACAAATAACAAACCCAAGCAGGCGGTAACAGATTGTGCAAAAATAAGCCAAATGCGGTGCATAAATAGATGAATAAATAAATGAATATAATGAATATATAGTATAGGTGAAAATAGTTGAAAAATTCTATCCATATTAACGAGCTGAACAATTATTTAAACCTGCTGTTACAGCCGGAGCGCTTTAGTGACTATTGCCCAAACGGTTTACAAGTTGAGGGCAAAACGCACATCAGTAAAATAGTCACAGGAGTCACAGCTAGTATGGCCTTGCTAGAAGCCGCTATGCAAGCAAATGCAGATGCAATCTTGGTACACCATGGTTATTTTTGGCGCAGCGAATCACAGCCGATTACTGGCATTAAAAAGCGCCGCATACAATTTTTATTGCAACATCACATCAATTTGTTTGCCTATCATTTGCCCTTGGATGCACACGCTGAACTTGGTAATAACGTGATGCTGGCCAAGCAGCTCGGTTTAACTATCACGGGTAAAACGGGTGAAAAAGAAATGTTACTGTTGACGGAATTAACTGCACCACAAAGCCTGCAAGCTTTTGCAAATTTGATTGAAACCAAGCTCAATAGAGCGCCGCAAGTGATTGGCGATTTGCAAAAACCGGTGAAAACGGTGGCTTTATGCACGGGTGCTGCACAAGGCTATATTGAACAGGCGCTAGCTGTTAATGTGGATGCATACCTCAGTGGCGAGATCTCTGAGCAAACCGTGCATGTGGCGAGAGAGAGTGGCATGTCTTATATATCTGCGGGGCATCACGCGACAGAACGCTACGGCATACAAGCATTAGGCGAACATCTAGCGCAAAAGTTTGGTTTACAACATACATTTATTGATTGTGACAATCCTGTTTAATTGTTGTTTAGTCTTTCTATTTCAAGTACTTATGCAATTAAATTAGGTTTATTTTGCATTAAAATGTATAATGCGCGACTTGATTTAGGAAGCACTTGAATTCCAAATAAATTTAGCTTCAAAAGAACTACAAGGATATTGAATGTCAGACAAGAAAACTGAGATAGGCATTGATAAAAACAATGCTTTATCTTTCTCGGCACCTAGCCAAATTGACCAAGAAAAACGTAACTTTTTAATCACTGCAACAGCCTGCACAGGTGCTATCGGCGCGGCTGCAGCTGCAGTGCCGTTTATTGGTAGCATGTTGCCTAGCGAGCGCGCAAAAGCGGCCGGCGCGCCAGTTGAAATAGATATTAGTAAAATTAAACCTGGTGAAATGCTGGTGGCAGAGTGGCGTGGCCAACCTGTATGGATATTAAATCGTACTGATGCACAAACGGCAGAGTTACCTAAGCATAACGATCAACTCACAGATCCGATGTCTGATGTGACTTCGCAGCAGCCAGCTTACTGCAAAAATGCCGACCGCTCTATCAAGCCTAATATTGGGGTTGTGATTGGGATTTGTACACATTTGGGTTGCTCGCCTACTGCAAAGTTGGAGCCTAATGGTGATATGGGCGAAAACTGGACAGGCGGTTTTTTCTGTCCTTGTCATGGCTCTAAGTTTGATTTGGCTGGCCGAGTATTCAAAGGCTCGCCAGCACCCACGAATCTAGTCGTGCCGCCGCACCAATATTTAACTGATGCCACCTTGCTGATTGGCATAGATACGGTGGAGGCATAGTTATGGCGGATCATAAACAGGTTGAAACAACGGGTATTGTAGGCTGGATAGATAAACGCTTTCCGCTCACCAGTAATATCAAAGCGCATTTAACTGAATATTACGCCCCGAAAAACTTTAATTTCTGGTATTTTTTCGGCTCGTTAGCTCTGCTGGTGCTGGTCATGCAAATCGTCACAGGTATTTTTCTGACCATGCACTACAAGCCCAGCGCAGCTGAGGCGTTTGCTTCGGTAGAGTACATTATGCGCGACGTGTTTGGCGGCAATATCATTCGCTACATGCACTCCACGGGCGCCTCCATGTTTTTTGTGGTGGTGTACCTGCATATGTTCCGTGGCCTCATTTATGGCTCTTACAGAAATCCGCGTGAGCTTATCTGGTTATTTGGTGTGGGTATCTTCTTGTGTTTAATGGGCGAGGCGTTTTTTGGCTACCTATTGCCGTGGGGTCAAATGTCTTACTGGGGTGCGCAGGTCATTGTAAACTTGTTCGCAACCATACCTTTGATCGGCCCCGATATTTCAGAATGGCTACGCGGCGATTATTTAGTGTCTGATGCTACCTTGAATCGTTTTTTCGCCTTTCACGTCATCGCCTTGCCCTTGGTGATTTTGGGTTTAGTGATGTCGCATTTAATCGCGCTACACGAAGTGGGGAGTAACAATCCAGATGGCATAGAGATTAAGGCCAAAAAAGACAAAGCAACCGGAATTCCGCTGGATGGCATTCCGTTCCACCCATATTACACAGTCAAGGATATGGTGGGTGTCGCAGTGTTTTTAATTGTGTTTGCCACCATCATGTTTTTTGCGCCTGAAATGGGCGGTTACTTTTTAGAGGCGAACAATTTCATTCCTGCAGATCCGCTAAAAACGCCGGCGCACATTGCACCAGTGTGGTATTTCACACCATACTATTCTATTTTACGTGCCGTTCCACCGATAGGTATTTCACAATTTCCAGGTGTAGCGGCCATGGGCTTATCTGTGATGATATTTGCCTTATTGCCTTGGTTGGATCGCAGTCCAGTCAAGTCGATTCGTTATCGTGGTTCGCTATATAAAAAATGGCTAGCCGCCTTTGTAGTCAGTTTTTTGGTGCTGGGTTATTTGGGGACGGTGCCATCTAATATCTGGGGCCAGTTTGGCCCGTGGCTTGGTGGCGCAGATCGAGCCACCGTAGTTGCCCGTATTTTTACCATTGTTTATTTTGCGTTTTTCATCCTGATGCCTTGGTATAGCGCAAAAGACAAGACCAAGCCAGTGCCAGAAAGGGTGACGCATTAATATGAAAAAACTATTTTTAGTATTAATGCTCCTACCTTTATTGGCGTTTGCTGCAGATGAAGTAAAAATTGGTGTGACTGCACCTATTGATGCGAATGATTACGCTTCATTACAGCGCGGGGCAAAAATCTTTATTAATAATTGCCTCAACTGCCACAGTGCCAATTACATGCGTTACAACCGCCTGCAAGATATCGGTCTGACTGAAAAGCAAATTAAAGAAAATTTACTGTTTGCCGGCGAAAAAGTGGGTGACACCATGACAGTGGCGATGAGCCCTAAAGATGCAAAAAAATGGTTTGGGGTAGTGCCACCTGATTTGTCGGTAGAAGTGCGCGCGCGTGGTGCAGATTGGGTGTATGCCTATATGCGCGGTTTTTATCGCGATGACACGACGCCAACGGGTTGGAATAATATTGTTTATGACAAAGTCGCGATGCCGCATGTGCTCTACGAAATGCAAGGTGAGCAAGTGCTGAACCACGAAACGCATCAGTTGGAGCTGGTCAAACCGGGTAAACTAAGCCCAAGTGAATACAACGCTTATATTGGCGATTTAACTAACTATATGGCGTTTATGGCGGAACCGGGCAAACAACAGCGCCAGCAAATTGGCTGGTGGGTGTTGCTGTTTCTGGGTGTGATATTGGTATTGGCGAGAAAGCTCAAAAAAGAGTACTGGAAAGACATTAAGTAGGCAATTAAAAAAGGAAATGATTAAATTATGATGAAACTATACTCAGGCTCGATTGATCCGTTTAGCCACCGTTGCCGCATTGTGCTGTTTGAAAAAGGCATGGATTTTGAAGTGATTGACGTGGATTTAGCCAATAAAGCAGAAGATTTGGCTATACTGAATCCATACGGCGAAGTTCCAGTTCTGGTGGAGCGCGATTTAATCTTGTCTGAAGCCAATATTATTAACGAATACATCGACGAGCGTTTCCCGCATCCACAATTGATGCCAGCTGACCCTGTGATGCGTGCCCGCGCGCGTTTATTTTTGTATAACTTTGAGAAAGATTTGTTCAGTCACATCAAAGATATTGAATCAGACAACCAAGAAGTGGCCGATAAGGCGCGCAAAACCATCCGCGATAACTTAACGCAAATTGTGCCGATCTTCAGCAAACAAAACTACTTGCTGGGTGATGAGTACTCAATGCTGGATGTTGCAGTAACGCCTTTGTTGTGGCGTCTGGGTCACTATGGCATTGACTTGCCAAACCAAGCGGCACCTTTGTTGAAATATGCTGAGCGCCTGTTCTCGCGTCCGTTGTATGCAGATGCGATGACACCGTCAGAAAAGGCTATGAGGAAGTAACCATGGCGGATGGCTTGATTCCTACCAAGCCCTACCTAGTGCGCGCCATTCACGAATGGTGCGTCGATAACGACTTTACGCCACATTTGCTGGTGGCGGTCAATGCGCAATGCCGGGTGCCAATGGCGTATGTGAAAGACGGCGAAATCGTGTTGAATTTAAATTACTCTGCGACTAAAGACTTGCATATTGATAACGACGCCATCGTGTTCTCGGCACGCTTTGGCGGCGTATCGCAAAATTTATATGTGCCGATGGGCGCTGTAAAAGGCGTTTTCGCACGTGAAAATGGCCAAGGCATGTTTTTTGAACCGGAGCTAGAAACCAATATCCGTAAGAGTTCTGACGATACAGTTCCTGAAGCTGATGGAAAAGAAAAATCCAGCGACACTCCAGCGAAAAAGAAACCGACACTGACCATTGTTAAATAAATGTTTAAACAGGATTTGTTAGCCAGTCAGGAAATTTCTTTTACAAAGGGTCATTTTTTAAAAAAGACGCTGGTTTTTTAAAAAGGCACTTTTTTTTAATAAATACACTTGGCGGCTATAAATAAAATTGCTATAGTCACGCCTTCAACAAAATGCCGGGTTAGCTCAGTTGGTAGAGCAGCGCACTTGTAATGCGAAGGTCATCAGTTCGATTCCGATACCCGGCACCAAAAATTTACTGATTTGCAGCTTGAATATAGTAAATATTCTGCAAAAAACCTACTAAACTAAACTATTCACAATAGAGGCTAATAATTGTGAATTTTTAGCCGTTTAATGTTTGACAGCAGGTCAAAAAATAAGCATAATCGCGGGTTCGGTTAGGAGGGGTGGCCGAGTGGTTAAAGGCGACGGACTGTAAATCCGTTCTCTCTGAGTACGCTGGTTCGAATCCAGCCTCCTCCACCAATTAATAGTAATAACATAAGTAATAAAATGGTTTGCTCTGGGTTAGGGTGCGAAGCGGGTGTAGCTCAGTTGGTAGAGCTTCAGTTTTCCAAACTGAATGTCGCGAGTTCGAGCCTCGTCGCCCGCTCCAAACATTGGGTTTGGGTGAAGTTATGTTTACAAGTAATTATTTGTAACGTGGCCCATGTGGCTCAGTGGTAGAGCACTCCCTTGGTAAGGGAGAGGTCGCGGGTCCGATTCCCGCCATGGGCACCAAGTAGAAGTGATTGTGTTGAATGTTGTTAAAGTTTTATTAAGTTAAATAAAACTTTCATGGCTTGCATGGCAAGGTTTGCGAAGCTGTAAAAGCAAAGCAGTGCAAGCAAAAGCAGAGCATTAAGTTAATAGAATTTTAATTAAGTTTAAACTAAAGAATATTTAAAGGAACTAAAAATGGCAAAAGGCAAATTTGAACGGACCAAACCGCACGTCAACGTTGGCACGATTGGCCACGTCGACCATGGCAAGACCACACTGACGGCAGCGATTACAACAATC